>JAJRQV010000088.1 GCA_024280035.1 Campylobacterales bacterium | reverse complement strand
TTATTGACTTACTTGCTTTTAATACTTCACGTGTTGTAACTTATGAAGAGATAGAGTCACAGGTCTGGCCTTATGAAGGAATGAGTTCAGATGCTATTCGTTCTTTAGTACGTGCCTTACGTAAAAAACTTCCGGATGATGCCTTAGACAATATCTAAGGTGTAGGTTATAAACTTAAGGTATATAAGGGCTAAATCCTAGTTTTGTACCTAGAAAAAGTAGCACAATTAAGGCAATAAACTCCCTTCTCAGCTCCTTAGCTCATCACCGTCTAGAGGGATGGAAATAGTAAACTCTGCCCCTTCTTCTACATTATGAACCTCTAATCTGCCATGCATATGCTCCATAATAATCATCTGTGACATATACAGACCTAAGCCTGTTCCTTGCTTTTCTTTGGTTGAAAAATAGGGTTCAAAGATTTTTTCAAGATTCTCTTCTTCAATTCCTCCACCATTATCACTGATACAAATTTTCGCCTCATTAGCATCATCATATACCCGAATGCGAATAAGAGCATCTTCTTTAGTTTCTAGTACTTCTTGCGCATTTTTAAGCAGGTTAAGTAAGACTTGAATCATCTCATTTTTATATAAAACTAAATATTTTTCACAAACATACTCTTTTTCTAAATGAATATGATGTTTTTCCAGTCCTTTTTGTATCAGACCAATTGCGGACTCAACTAACTCACAAAGTTTAACCTCTTGTTTCTCCTTATCTGGCTTAAAAAAGTTTCTAAAATCATCAATAGTATGGGACATATACTCTAATAATTTTTCACCCTCTTTAAGTTTATTATCCAGATATTCACGTGAAAGGGTACGTTCATCATAAGCCCCATCAATATTCATCAGCACATAAGACATCTGGTTTAAAGGCTGTCTCCATTGGTGAGCAATCATAGAAATCATATCTCCCATTGCCGCCATTTTTGACTGTTGAATCAACATCTTTTCTTTCTCTCTTTGTGCTTCAACCTCTTTTCTTACACGCGCTTTTAAAGAGTGATTTAATTCCAAGAGGTCATTCTCTTTAGCCTGCACACGTTTTTTATAATTTAAGAATATACTACTGATACTACGAGAAAATCCAAGGGTTAATAATATCACTAAAATAGCAATAGCAAAGGAGAAAATTAAAATTGTTTTAATCTCTTCTTCAATATCTTGTTTTAAAATTTCTTGCTGAGAATCAATAGCTTGTTGAATGTTAAGCGCATAAAAACCAGTAGTAATAATCCAATCAAAAGGCTCAAAATAGACACTTATCGAAGTCTTTTGAGAGTACGTATTGTAACGTCTTGACTTAGACACATATTCAACAGGTTCTTTATGCCCTTGTAATGCTGTTCGTATCTGCTCTTTTACAAAAGCAAAACCATTTTGATCTTTTATCTCTAACATATTAGAACCAATGGTCATATTAGGATGATAAATAATATCACCTTGTGAATTAACAATATAATAATATTCATCAGGGTCCGTTTGTACTGCAGAAAGTATGCTCACTAAATTCTTTTTAATGCGTTTATACTCATCTAAATAACTCATACTTGTTCCAAAGAACCAATCATAATGACCAAAATCTTTTATGTACATCAATTGAATTTTTGGATCTTTTGGATTAAAACGTGTCTTTAAAAAAGCTTCTTTATATTTATTTACAGCCTCAATCTCTTCTTTAATAATAAAACGTTTATCTGCATCTTGGTACTCTAAGATATTACGCAACATCTCTTTTTGACGGGTTAAAAGGTTATTTCCTTTTTTATCAGTAACCCAAATAAAGTCTTTATTATTGTTCCATTCCATTCTAGAAAGAGCACCCAAAATCAGGGTTTGTACTGCTTTTTCATTATAACCTTTAGAATACCGTTTATACAGATGTTCTGCCGTATCATAAGCAATGTTTACTCGCGAGGTCAACTCCGCACTCATCGGCTTTTCCATATTTTCATACTTCGTTTTTAAGAGAAGTTCTAAGGATAAAAGACGATGTTCTAACTCTTTTTTTTCTGAATTAATATACTCATGTTTTAAACGTTCACTCTCTAATTTAAAATGTTGATGCCGATAAGAAATATAAAAGTAGGTAATTAAAACCGTTAATAAAACAATAGATATAACCGGCGCAATAATCATGAGACGAGGAATATTTTTTTCGCTTAAAAGCCCCTTAAACATTTTCTGCCTTTTCTAAAAGTTTCGTATCTATCTTTTTCTTTGTTTTTAATCCCAGTTTTTGCATATCTTCTGTGCGTTTTACAAGGTTTCCTTTTCCTGTTGAGAGTTTATTCATGGCTAAGTCATATGTCTCTTGGGTTTTAGAAATCTGCTTACCAATACCTTGCATATCATCCACAAAACCAACAAATTTATCATATAAGCTGGCTGCTTTTTCAGCAATTTCTTGAGCATTTTGTTCTTGTCTCTCATTTCGCCAAATATATTCAATCGTACGAAGAGTCACTAATAGAGTAGAAGGACCCACTAGCATAATATTTTGCTTAATAGTTTCATTAAAAAAATCACTGTCTTCTTCTAAGGCTAACATATAAGCCGACTCAATAGGCATAAACAAGAGTACAAAGTCTAAAGAACGAAGCCCTACAAGTTCTTCATACTTTTTCTCACTTAAGCCTTTAATATGTGCTTTTACAGAAAGAACATGCTCTTTTCTTGCCTTCTGTCTTGTTTCCTCATTATCCGCATTCATATAACGTTCATATGCTACTAAGGAGACCTTAGAATCAACAATAATATCTTTTTCATCTGGAAGATGAACTAAAACATCAGGTTTAAAAAGTTTTCCATCTTCATCTCTATACGCAGCTTGAGTCTCATACTCATACCCTTCTCTAAGCCCTGAGTTTTCTAAGATTTTTTCTAAAATCAACTCTCCCCAATTTCCCTGCGTTTTATTTTCACCCTTAAGTGCATTCGTTAAGTTATTAGCATCATCAGAGAGTTTCTCATTTAAAGAACGAAGTTGAATAATTTGTTCTTTTAAAAGATGGCGCTCTTTAGTCTCTGTAATGTAGTTTTCTTCTATTTTTTTACCAAAAGAGGCAACTTGTTCTTTAAAAGGTTTTAAAATTGTGTCAAGTTGCACACTGTTTTGTTGCGCATGAATCTTAGACTTTTGCTCAAAAATATCATTTGCTAATTTTGAGAACTGCAGTGTCATCTCTTTTTCAGCATTAGCAAGAAGTTCTAATTTGTCACTATTTTGAGAACGTTCTTCTTCTAAACGCACGCGTAACTCTGTTACCTGAGCAACACTTTGTATATATTTATCTTGTACCAGTCGTAAAGATTTAATCTCATCTAAGAAATTTTCTTTTTGTGCTTCTAAACTAGAGATAAGTGTTTGAAGACCTAGGTTTTCTTCTCTAAGTGCCTCATTTTTTCCTTCCAATGCATCAAGGTGTTCTTCTTTATTTTTTAAGTTTTCATCTTTATATTTTATTTTTGAACTTAAGACTATATAACTGATTACTAAACCCGTTAAAAATCCAAATACAACACTCGAAACTAAGGTAATATCCATATCTTTTTCCTAAAAATCATCTATTTATTATACATAATGTATCTAAAATTCTAAAATAAAGCTTGTTTTTTGGGTATAGTCCGTTTTCTTTACACCTATTGCAGGTTTTGAATCAACATCATAAAAAACAATAAAACTAAGAAACAACTTCTTGTATACATGTATTTTCAAGCTTACCGCATTTGACATAATATAGTCTGAAAAGTCGTTTACCTTAGGTTGCATATACGCAACATATGCTAATTTAGAATCTTCACCTAATTTTAACTCATAGGCGATATAACTGTTTATTCTAGTATTACTTTCATCAGGATCAATAAGGCTTGTATATTTTATCTTTTCTCCAAAAGAACCTAAACCAAAAAACAAGTTCCCATATTGACTTCCTAAGAGGTTATATCGTAATCCCCCTCCTGCTAAGTATTTTCTGTCAACCTTAGTAAATTTATTGGTTTCAGACTGTATAAAACTTTCCCAATTCCATGTTTTCCTATAAAGAGTGTGTATATATCGGACATGGGCATATGTTTTATTTGTATTTTCTTCTCCATTAGTCTCTCCATAACTGCCTGTTAATTCAGACCAAACAGCATATGAAGTACTATTATCATATTGAAGATTTAAACCTACATTATAATTTACACTATCAGTGTTACCTCGTTTTCTTTCTGAAGCACCTTGAAGTTTTCCCGATACACCAGGTTTTTTTCCTAACTCCACAGGAACGATGCTTATGATGGCTTGTGCCATTGAAAAAGACAATAACATAACGACTAGGTATTTCAATTCAGTATCCTTTGTACTATTCTCACTAGATGCTTCAGGGCTTGAGTAGATGAGAAAGTCTAACGTTTATCTGTTTAAAATCATAACATATACAAGCATTTCTAAAAATAAACTGACATCAATATCATAAACTTTACCTTATGCTAATTATTAGCAAACTTTAAGTACAATTCGCAAAACAAAAGAAACGCTCCATTTTTAGAGTCTTTCTTTTCGTAAAAATTTAACGAGAGACTAAGTTTTCATCATGCAGGAAAAGCCTTTGTGAGTAGAAAAAACAGTCTCACACACAAAAAGGTATTTAATGTCAAATGAAAATTCTGAAAATCAGATTATCAAGTCAACTTTCGGTCAGTTCAACTTCAAAGAAAGTTTAAACAAATCAATCGCAGCAGTAGGGTTTAAAATCCCTTCTCCTATTCAAGAACAAGCTATCCCTATCGTTATGAATGGTAAAGATGTTGTTGCACAAGCGCACACCGGTACAGGTAAAACTGCTGCTTTTGGTCTTCCTGCAATTAACCAAATTGAAGGCGATGGCGTTCAAGTTCTTGTAATTACTCCAACTCGTGAGCTTGCTAACCAAGTTTCTGATGAGCTTTATCTTTATGGTCGTAACTCAAATGTTCGTACCGTAACCATTTATGGTGGTCGTTCATACACACGTCAAGTAGACCTTGTTCGTCGTGGTGCACAAATCGTTGTTGCTACTCCAGGACGTCTTTTAGATATGCTTTCTAAAAACATGATTAAAGACTTTTCTCCAAATATGGTAATCCTTGATGAAGCCGATGAAATGCTAGATATGGGGTTTTTAGATGACATTAATGAAATCTTTACTTACCTTCCAACTGAACGTCAAACACTTCTTTTCTCAGCAACGATGCCAGCACCAATTAAGAAACTTGCACAAAGAATTCTTAAAGAGCCTGAATACATTGCCATCACTAAAGAAGAGACTACAAACAAAAACATTGCTCAAAACTATTATGTAATTGATGAAAATGAAAGAGATGATGCGATGATTCGTCTTCTTGATGCGGGTGATACGAACAAAGCTGTTGTGTTTTGTAGAATGAAACGTGAGGTTGATCGTGTTTCTAATGTGCTTTCAGCAGCAGGTTATAATGCAAAAGGACTTCATGGAGATATGGAGCAAAATCAACGTGAGGCTGTTATTAAAGCCTTTAAAGCAACAGGTGTTGATGTACTTGTAGCAACTGATGTTGCTGCGCGTGGTATTCACGTAAATGATGTTTCACATGTAATTAACTACCATATTCCATTTGATCCAGAGTCTTATGTTCACCGTATTGGTCGTACAGGTCGTGCAGGTTCTAAGGGAACAGCTATTACACTAGTAACACCACACGAGTTTAAAGAGCTTCAACGTATTAAACAAAAAGTTGGTACGACTATGGAGCAGTGTTATATCCCCACTAAAGGACAGGTTGTTCAAGGCCGTTTAGGTGCACTTGCAGATGAAATCACAAAACAGAAAATTTATGATGAAGCACACCAAATTGTAGAAGCAATAGGTGACTCATGTGATACCGAAACGGCACTTCATAAGGTAATTTCAGTATTACTAAGAAAAGAGACGGTTAATGGTCCTGAAAGTATCGGAATTGACGAAGAGAAACTCGCTAAAATCTTAGCACGTATTGAATCTCGTGGTGGAAACCGTGGTGGACGCGGTGGTTACCGTGGAAACAGAAATCGTAGTGGCGGCGGTGGTCGTGGTGGAAATCGTAGTGGCGGCGGTGGTTACCGTGGTTCACGTGATGGTGGAAGTCGCGATGGCGGTAGTCGTGGTCGTAGTGGAAACCGTGATGGTGGCGGAAGTCGTGAACGATATTAATTATTATAGTATGTCATCGGAGCTAAGCTCCGATACCTACATTAGGTCTAATCTTTCTTTACTAGAATATATCTGCCATCTTAAGGCTTTTTAGTTCACTTCATCAAACACTTTTTAAATTTTTTTATTAGCAGCCAATTAATACTTTCTTTTCTTCTTTTTTGCTAAACTTCTTTTTATGATTATTTACAAACACACCGACTTTTATATTGAAGTACATGAATCTGAAATTCCATGGCTTAAAATCTTTACCACACAAAAGTACAAAGAACTGACTGATGTTCCTAAACCTTTACGTCAACAGCTTTATGAAGTTATGGAAATTATTGAAGAAGAGATGCGTGTATTTTATACACCTGAAAAAATTAATATTGCAACCTTTGGAAACTATCTGCCCCATGTACATATTCATGTTATGGCACGATTTAAAGAAGACTCCTACTTTCCTGAACCCATGTGGGGGAAAAAACAGAGAGAAGGTAGCTATGTACTCCAAAAGAGCGAAAAGTTTTATCTAAAGATTAAAGAAAGTATTGAAAGTTTGAATTTTAGAGCCGTTTAATACGCTCTAAGGCACGTCTGTCTCTTCGTCGTTTCTCTTTTGTAGTATCACGTCTATCTTCTACCTCTCGTTTTTCCTCAACCTCATCCTCTAAAGCACATGCCTTCCGTCTAAAACTCATCATCCGTCTATCTGCTCGCCTAACGTTCATCCTTCTCTCTTTAATCTCTCCTGTATACACAAATAGTGGACGGCGTATTAGCATAGCTAACATAAAAATTCCTGCTGGAATTACATATATAAATTCCGATTCCATAAGACCCCTTTTTCTTAACAACTGACCTTTCATTCTATTTTTAGCACCTAAAATCAATTGCTAAACTCTTCTCTTATTATTCATTTTACTCCTACTCTTGTAAATTTATTCTAATACAATTAAGTAAGTTTTGAGTTTAAAGACTTAATTTATTAATGTGAATTATTAATGATAAATAGTATTAAATAGCTATAAAAAGTAGTGTTTATGAAAAAGTATGTGTAAGATATATGCCTAAAGAAGGATAAAACAAGAGGTTAAACTAACCTCCCATTGCTACCTTAACATGTTCATCTGCCATGCTAGGATTCCATGCAGGTTCCCAAACAACATTAACTTCAGCTTCATTAATGCCTTCAACCTTCTCAGCTGCTTCTTTTACCCATTGTGCAATCAGTTGATGCATTGGACAGGCTTTTGTTGAAAGGGTCATTGTCACCACACAATTTCCATTCTCAGCAATATCAACATCATAAATCAAGCCCATCTCTACAAGATTGAAACCTACTTCAGGGTCTTTAACATGTGAAATTGATTCAAATACTTCTTCTTTAGTTGCCATAGTAGTTACCTTTTAATTTAATTTTACTTACTAAAAACATGAGATTTACTCATCTTTTTACTAAGGTATCCTTTTAATTTAATTTTACTTACTTTCAAATTTTAAAATATAAATTACTGCATACATAAAAAACACAGCACCCATAAACAGAAAACTTACACCTGCTTTAAAAAGCTCATTATTAGAAAAAAGTATGCCTAATGATGAAATAATAATGCCAATAAGAACAAAACCAAGTTGCATATATGTTGCGCGATCAGGAACCATATCTACTAACATGGGAACCTTTTCTTTTCCGACTAAGTCTGCAAATTTTTCAAACCAGACTAAAAAAGGAACTATTTTATACAGATGCCCTGAAATCATAAAACTAAAAAAACCAATAAGAAGTAACCATACACTTAGATATAAAAACTTCTGAATATCCATGAAAAAGAAGACTAGTCCAAAAAGAACACTTAAAAGTAAAAATGTATAAGAGAGTATCATTGAATATGAGTAGATATCTTGTATCTTTCTTGCACGTTTTTGGTAAATAGTCTGTATCTGCATTAAATAAGCAATAATAGCAATAACACTCAATCCATAACCAATATAAGCTATCAATTCAATAGAAAGTATGACTGAAAAAAGCACAAGAATCACACTTATACTCATTAAAGAGACTGCAATTTTGACTGCATTATTGACATATCCATGAGAGAGCCCAAACATAGGAAGTAAAATCATAGATAAACCCATAATACTAATAATAATATAACCGCCTACTACTAAATAAATATGGGCAACTAATAGGGCTGAAATATTTACATCAATCTGCCCCGCATAAGCTAATGCCATGACGATTCCAATGATTATTCCCATTAATAAAGAGATATTAGCCAAAAGAACTGTTGTCACAGAAAGATTAAACTCTTTTACATTACGAAGGGTCATGAAAATATCAAAAATAAAAATAAGCATAGAAATAAGAACAACCGTTCCCCCATAAGGAAGAAGAGCTGGAACAAAAACAAATCCACCCATCATCAAAAATGTACCTACTGCCAAAAGTGGCCAGATAACATAAAAAAATTCTACCCCAAAATGCCCTACTTCTAAGACCACCGGTAAAAGTTGTGCCATAGCTCCAAAAATAATCATCATTACAAAACCTAAAAGGTACAGATGAACCCATGCCAAAACAGCGGGATCTTGGTAATGCAGTTGGCTAACATCAAACCCAAATGTATACATAATACTCACAAGATAAAAAACTACACCCACTATAAAATAAGGAATAACAAGTTTATATGGCGGTGCAAATTCTTGTGAAATATTCATAATTGTACTTACTTAACACCAAAGATGATTTTATGTCTTCCATCTTCAAGTTCTTCAATCACATAAGCATATTTATCTTCGATTTTTGGGAAAAGCCCCATTGGTGGCTTGTGATTAATCATAACTAATTTTTTATCACTACTGTCTAAAAGCTTAAGCCCACACATTGCATTAACCATTGGTGCAGGAGGTCCTGTCATTGACGAATCAAATTGAAAAAATTTAATACCATCTAACTCATAGGTAAAAAATCTAAATCAGCGCCTTGAACTTCAATAGGCTGTGCATTTTCTGGAAGTAAAGTCATTTTTGGAATCCTTGTTTGTCTAGTATACTCATATGAAATCTGAGATGTTTTAAAGAAGTGTTTTATCTGTTTAAAACACTTCTACACTTTTTCTCGTTTTTTTATAGCTTATCTTAATTAATTTCAAATCTTATGACCATCTACATTGATAATAATTTCAAGAGTCAAAAAGAGTATATTAAAACGAAATTTAGCTGTCATTGATAATAATCAACACTAAGTTAAAAATTATTTTTTAAATATTACTTTTTTATATACCACTTTTATATAAAAGTGGCTAAAATTCATTCCATGACAGAACAAGAACAGAAACAGACCCTACTTTCGGTAAGAGAGTGTACTTATTTTCAAAACATGAGTGATGAAGAGTTATTAAAACTTTTAAGTTTTTAAGATATTAAAACTTATGAAAAAAACTCTATTATATTTTTTCAATCTGATGAACCTAAATATATGCATATCCTTTTAGAAGGAAATATTCGCATTTATAAATCTAAACCATCAGGTGGTGAAGTTCAATTGATGACTTCATCAGCAGTAACTTCTATTGCCGAACTTGCTTGTTTTGAGAAAATTCCTTATCCCGCAAACTGTGTAACACTTACCCAGTCACGTATCATGCGTGTTCCCTTTGAGACCTTTGAGAAAGAGTTTTTAAACAACCCAGTTATCTCATTTGGAATCATTAAATCATTAAGCCTTAAACTTCGCTCACTTTCAAATTTAGTAGAAAGAGAACTAACCTTAACCTCAGAACAAAAAGTTGCTAAATATATTGTAGAACATGAAGATGAGATAGGAAATATCAAGCAGATCACCATTGCTTCTGAACTTAATATCACCCCCGAAACACTTTCAAGAATGCTAAAAAAACTTCATAAGCATGAATTAATAGAGAGTACTTCTCCTTTAATAATTTCTGATATAGAAGGTCTAAAAGAGATATACGACCTTTTTTAATTAGAGTAAAGCAACATATCTAAAGCCCTAAATCTAAATTGGTTTTAGATATAAGTTTCATTTTTGTAATCATTTTCATTCGCATAACCAAGTTTATCAATATTCTTATACTTAACAATACTTACTATAAAAAACACTATTGTAACAACAGGTAAGGCTTTCTTTCTTTATTCTCAGATATATTTTCATCAACTTCATACTGTTCTGGAATGCTAATTGATGTTTTTATGAAGAGCATAAATACACCTATAACTATGACTAAAAATATACTAATTATTGCTTCTTCTAACATAGATATTTTACTCCTGTTTATATAAATAAAGTTCTGTTCCACCTGTATAGTTGTAAGAGAAGAAAGAAGAAGAAGTATAATGAACCCCAGAATTAGAACCACTTAAACAAGCTTTCTTATTCCAAATGATAAAATAAAAACATAAAATACAGGGATAAGAAAATGA
>JAJRQV010000087.1 GCA_024280035.1 Campylobacterales bacterium | reverse complement strand
ACCCTCATTTATTCGAGTGGGGCAAGTTGAACTTTTTGGTCGCCGTGCTCGTAAAAATGAGCACCCCAAAGCGATGGAAGAACTTGAACAGATTGTCTTGCACTTGATTGATAGGGAGTACAGTGAGGATATTGATTTGAACTTAAGTACTGAAGAGAAAGTACTCTTACTTGCAAAAGAATTTCGTAATCGTCTTTCATCTCTTGTGGCAAATTGGATACGTGTGGGTTACTGCCAAGGAAACTTCAATAGTGACAACTGTGCGGCAGGTGGTTTTACACTGGATTATGGTCCTTTTGGTTTTATTGATCTGTTTGATCCTGCTTACCAACCGTGGACGGGTGGGGGAAAACACTACGCATTTTTAAATCAACCCCTTGCAGCGGAACGTAACTTCCATACGTTTTGTATGGCTTTACAACCCTTGTTAATGTCGCATCAGAAGCATCTACAAGAGCTAGAGGAGATTAAAAAAGGCTTTTCTAAGGTGATGGAAGAACAAATGAAAAAGATGTGGGTGTCTAAGCTTGGACTTGACCGTTTTGACGAAGTATTGTTTAATGCACTCAAAACACTTATGGTGCAAACTTCTGTTGATTACACTATCTTTTTTCGTGAATTATCAGAAATACCTGAGGATATGAAAGCGCTTACAAAAAGCTTCTATAAGAACGCTGTAAATGAAGAAATCCTAAAAAGTTGGTCAGCGTGGTTTATAAAATGGAAATCACTTATAAAAGTAAAGGCTTTTTCACCTGAATCTCGTGAGGAGCTCTCTAGAGTTATGAAACTTGTTAATCCAAAATATAGTTTACGAGAGTGGTTTCTTGTACCCGCATATGAGCAAGCCACTACGGGAGATTATTCTTTGATTAAAGAGATGCAAGCAATCATGATAAAACCATATGATGAACAGTCTAAAGATATTGAGAAAAAATATTATAGCCTGAAGCCATCTGAGGTCTTTGAAATTGCGGGAATATCTCATGTTAGCTGCTCCTCGTAGTTCTTCTTGGGGAAAGTTGTAAGCTTGAAAAAAATAGGCTCAAATAACTTTATGGACTGACCTTTATCCTAAGATAAATCATTACTATGGTAAAGTTAATTTTTAAACTAAATTAATGGAAAATTATGAAAAAATATTTAAAATATCTTTTGATTGTCCTCTTTATTGGTTGTGGTGGCGGAGGTTCATCTGATTCAAGCAGTAATACTATCAATGAAGAGACAATACTTAGTTTAACTCTAGTAAAAGAGCTTGCTTTTGAAGTCAGTGAAAGTTCGTGGTTGATTAACATTAATGGAAGACTGTTTACGCATAATGACAGTGGAGATACTGCCTGACTTTATGAGATTAGTCCCAATACAGGTCTTGTTCTTCGTACTATTATTATTAATGGAGCGGATAATATTGATTGGGAAGATATAAGCAGTGATGAGACTTATGTTTATATTGGTGACTTTGGAAATAACCTTGGTAATAGAAGTGATCTTAAGGTGTATAAACTTCTAAAAACAGATTTACTTGAGCAACTTATAGCTAATGTAGAGATTATTAACTTTTCGTATGCAGACCAAACTAATTATACGTATTCTACTAACACAACTCTTTATGATGCAGAAGCCTTAATTGTTGTACAAAACAATCTTTATATTTTTAGTAAAAACTGGGAAACAAAAATAAGCAAAATATATAAGTTCTCAACTACCCCAGGAACTTACACATTGACTTCTATTGGTGAACATTATTTTGATGTTCTCATTACGGGGGTAAGTTATGATCCAAATACAAATGAAATCTCTCTTATTGCTTACTCTAATCCCACAGATTAAGTATTGCCTTTAGCAGTAAACTTATTCTTTTAGAGGATTTTAATACGGATGATTTTTTCTCAGCTAAAATCACACAATATACCATTACTAATAGCCTAAACACAGGGCAAGTAGAGTCCATAAGTTTTGATACGTCTACACAGTTTTATATCACAGCAGAGGGAAACCCAGCAAAGTTATATACAACTACTGTTAATTAGTTGTTTTTGTAAAGATTTATGAAACTGTTTCTTCTTACGCACCAAAAAGAACTGTACCGTAAAACAAATACAGGCTTTTTAGCGGTAGAACTTTTAGGTGATGATGCAGAGGTTGTTTTTTGAATTAGATAATTGAGTTTTTTACAAGAATCTTTATTTGCGCGAGAACATCTAACAATAAAAACTTAGTCTAAGAAGCAATAGGCAGTAATTTTGATAAAATACGACGAATATAATAGTTTCATAATCAAAACGAAGTTTTTTTAGAAAAGGTTTAATAATAATGAGTGAGAACAAAGATTTTTTACGGTCAATCGTTGAAGAGGATTTAAAATCAGGCAAGTTTAATAAAATTACTACGAGATTCCCTCCTGAGCCGAATGGATTCCCACACATTGGACACGCTAAATCTATCTGTATAAACTTTGGTATTGCAGAAGATTATAAGGGGCATTGTAATCTTAGAATGGACGATACAAACCCTACTACCGAAGATACAAAGTATGTTGAGGCACTGAAAGATGCGGTACAGTGGCTTGGGTTTAATTGGGAGGGTAATGTACGTTTTACTTCAGACTATTTCGATCAAATTCATGATTATGCGATTGCGCTTATTAAAATGGGTAAGGCTTATGTGGACAGTACGAATGAAGAAGAGATGCGTGAGTTTCGTGGTACGGTAACACAAGCGGGTAAACGTAGTCCATTTGCTGAGCGTAGTATTGAAGAAAATTTAGAGCTTTTTGAGAAAATGAAAAAGGGTGAATTTAAAGATGGTGAGCATGTTTTAAGAGCGAAGATAGATATGTCTGCGGCGAATATGAAAATGAGAGATCCTCTCTTATATCGTATTCGACATGCCCATCACTTCAGAGCAGGGAATAAGTGGTCAATTTACCCAATGTACGACTTTGCTCACTGTCTTTCAGACTATATCGAAGGGGTGTCTCACTCTATTTGTACACTTGAGTTTGAAAATAACCGTGATATTTATAACTGGGTACTTGATACGCTTAAGCTTACTCCACCACGTCCTTACCAACATGAGTTTGCACGACTTGGTATTAACTACACTGTTATGAGCAAACGAAAGCTTTTAGAGCTGGTTGAAGGTGGACAGGTGAGTGGATGGGATGATCCTCGTCTTCCTACGATTGCTGGATATAAAAGAAGAGGTTATACTGCTGAATCTATCATTACTTTTTGTGAGCAAATCGGTATTGCCAAAGCCAATTCAATGGTAGATGTTGCCCAACTTGAGTTTTGTATTCGAGATGACTTAAATACAAAAGTACCCCGTGTTATGTGTGTACTTGAGCCTTTAAAAGTTACGATTGTAAATTATGAAGGAAAAGAAGAGCTTGATGCCTCTTATTACCCCGAAGATGTACCTAAAGAGGGCTCACGAAAGCTTCCTTTTTCTAAAGAGATTTATATCGAGCGTGATGATTTTATTGAAACCCCTCCAAAAGGTTATTTCCGTCTTACGCCTGAACAGCCTGTTCGTCTTAAGCATGCGTATATCATTACGTGTAAGGAAGTAATAAAAGATACTGAGGGTAAGATTATTGAGATTAAAGCCGAATACAACCTCGCATCAAAAAGTGGTTCAGATAGCAGTGGTATTAAAGTTAAAAGTGCTATCCACTGGGTAGAAGCAAAGACAGCTAAAGAGGTGGAAGTACGTCTGTATGACAGACTCTTTAAAGAGGAGGCTCCTGAAGGGATAGAAGATGTTAATCCAGACTCTTTAAAGGTCATCAAAAAGGCTTTGATTGAACCTGCGGTAATCAATGAAAAACCTGATGAAAGGTTTCAGTTTGAGAGACAAGGCTATTTTTATGCCGACCCTATTGATTACACAGATGAAACACCTGTGTTTAATAAAACAGTGGGGCTTAAGGATTCTTGGGGTAAAAAGAAAAAAATACCAACACAGAGTGCTCCTAAGCTTAAAAAAGAGCAGATAGATGGTGAAGTCGTTGCAATGAGCGAGAGTGAACAAGCCTTATTTGACCAGTATATTAGCTTATCGATAAGTTATGAAATTGCTAATACACTGGCACGTGATGAGAAATTATCTCACTTTTATAAAGAAGCCTATGATGATTTCAAAGTACAAATGGGTGATATTCAGGCTCCTACAAGTCTAGCTAATATTGTGGCAAATGAAATAGCTAGAGAATTAAAAGAAAAAAATGAACTTAAATGTACTCCAAAGCAAGTATCAGAGCTTGCTAAAATGATTGATGATAAAACCATTTCAAATAAGATTGCTAAACAGGTTTTTGAAGAGATGCTCAAAAGTGGTGATAATCCTGCTCAAATAGTTAAAGCTAAGGGACTTATACAGATAAGTGACCCGAGTGAGATTTCACCTATTATTGATGAAATTATTGCAAAAAATCCAGAGAATGTAGAAAAATTTAAAGCCGGCAATACTAAACTACTGGGCTTTTTTGTTGGACAAGTGCTCAAAGCTACGGGTGGTAAAGCAAATCCACAAGTGGTAAATAAACTTGTGGCAGAAAAATTAAAATAATTTAGTAGATTTTAAAATCAGTTTAATCTGCTAAATCTGTGGACAAAAGAACTGCCAGAATGATGAGTCAGGATTTAAAGAATTAAGAATCATGATGGAGCCATATGTATATTGAGATGAAACAAAAAGATATCAGAGTTCTAAAAGAGAAACTTTGGTTGAAAAATGATAAAAAGTGCCCTGTCTTAGGAAAGGTTATGCCCTTAGAAAAAATGGTACTCGATCATGCCCATAAAAGAAATGCTGAGGTTTACTCGCCTACGAAAGGTGTTGTAAGAGAAGCCTTAGACAAAAGAGCTAATGCAGTTTTGGGTAAGCTTGAAAATGCACTTAAGAGAACGGGTTTAGGATATGAAGAAGACTTTGACCTGCCTAACTTTTTAAGAAATGCAGCAGATTATTTTGAGAAAGGGGCTTATGTGGATGAGAAGGGTGATATGTATGTGCATCCGAGTGAAGTCCCTAAAAAGCCGAAGGTTAGTAAGAGTAATTACAATAAATTAAAAAAGCTGTATGATAAAGAGCCCTTTGCGCCTAAAAGAAAAGGGCAAAAGAAAAAAGCTATGCCTAAGTATCCTTCTCGTGGGAAACTTACAAAGGGGCTTAAAGAGCTGTTTGAGAAGTACGATATCTCTGCATATAACTAAATATACGCAGCTTATCGTGAGAAAGTAAAGCCAAAACCTACTCGGTTTTGCTGAACCTCATAATCAACGAGACTGGCTCCATAGCCATTAAAGAGCGTTAAGTACCAAAAAGAACTTTGTGAATGCCCTATGGGATAAGACCATTCTGCTTTTATAGAACCGCGATTGTCTTTATTTAAACGAAGGTTATTTCTCCAGGTAAGATCAAACTTACTTTTACCCGCTAGATAACTTAATTTTAGGTGACCATAACCAAGATATGAGCTTATATCTTCATTATCTGTTCCTTTTTCAGCATACCAAGCTCTTAGCTGTGTAAATAAAGAATTATGTTGAAAAGTGAAATCTACATAGGCTCTGTTCCATTCGCGAGACAGATTCTTTCTACCCCCGTTAGATTCATGAAGCAAACCATATTTGATAACTTTTAAACCAATCTTTTTAGAAAAGTCATTTTCTGCTGGTATTGCTACCCATAACTCTGGACGGTAGTTTGTCTCACGTATAGCTGAAGAAGTCGCATAAAATTGCCACCACATCTCTTGTGTATAAGCAAGTGCAAAAACTTCATTCATACCTAATAAGTTAAAGGTCAGAGGTTTTTTAAGGCTAAGTTGAAACACCATCTCTATATTTTTATTATAATCTTCATATTCAGGATATCGAACGGGATCACTCTTTTCATAGTTTATGCTGGTATAGGAGAGGGGTATATAAAAGTTTTTTTCATGTGGATATAAACCAAAGGTATCCAGAATACTAGATTTTAAAGATTTTTCTTCCTCGGGGTCAGAAGGCATGTCATAATGCTGAATATCAAACTGTCGTAAGCCCTTATCAATGTTAGGGTTAACTTGATATTCCATAGTAATACCTTGGTTCATATCAAATTTTTCAATTGCCTTGGGTAAATCTTTGAATTGTGATGCAGACTGTTTATACCAATAAGCAGATTTATCACTGTTTTTTTGGACGCCAATTCCATTTTCATACATATATCCAAGTTGATATTGTGACCTTTTATCTCCAGCTTTGGCTGCCTTCTCAAACAAAACAGCTGCTTTTTTATATGATTTTTGATAATAAAGCGTAGCCGCATCATTATGATCACTTGCGAATAAGGATAAACTTAGCCCTAGGAATTAAAACATTGTTACTACTATTTTGAATTTACACATGAATTTTCTCTTTGATGGTTAAAGGTACTTGATAATATGACAATATACATTAATACAGAATAAAGTAAGGGTGTAAATATACAAAGTACTTGGGGCTTAGTATAAATGAGTAGAAAGTTTTATAAAAGTCTTTCAAGCTCTTCTAGGGAGTTAATAAAGTGTTTAGCCTTTGAAAAGTCATGTGTACGTGTAAAATGGTTGTCTACAATAACACATTCAATCTCTGCTCTATACGCTGACTCTAAACCTCTTTGAGAATCTTCAACAATAATAGTTTCATGCTTTTTAGCATTAAATTTTTCTAAACCCTTGAGGTAAGGGTCAGGGTGGGGTTTACTTCTAGGGTATTCTTTAGAACATAAGATAAAATCCATATGTTCACTAATACCACGTCTTGCATGGATAAGTTCAAAATCTTCTCTTCGTGCAGAGGTGATGATTGCCATCTTATATTTTTTCTTAAGATGAGAAATGAGTTCTTTAACCCCTTTTATCTCTATATCTTCTGTTTTAATGTAGTGCTGATAAAGTTCATCTCGTTGTTGACGTGCTTTTTCTATTTCAACAGAAGCAATATTGTGCTCTTGAGCTAAAAGAAAGGCACTCTGCCCTTTAACCATAATCTCTAAATATCTCTCTTGGGTGAGGTCGAGTCCCATTTTTTTAAGAATCTCTACATTTGCAAGAAAATACCAGGGTTCTGTTTCAACTAAAACACCGTCATTATCAAATAAAATATATTTTTTCATAATGAAATTATAACTTATTCTACTCAGTTGGGGCTTAGTCTATTTCTTGTTTTGAATATGAGTTCTTCTATTTTCCTTAGCTAAAATGGTCTTTACCTAGTTAATACACTTATGTTTATCTTTACTTAATACGATAAGGCATATAATGAATGATAGGTGAGTTGTAAATAAATTTTTTTAATGGAAAATTATGATGAAAAAAAAGAATAAAATTTTTAAAGCCTTTGAAACAAAAAAAGAGACATTACCTTGGGAACATCCTAAATTATTAGAAGAAGATTCCTCCTCGCACAAGCGTGTAAAAAAACTTCTAAAGAGTCAAAGTTATATTATTGCAGAAGAAGACAAGACTTTTTTACTTGCACGCGATACTCTGGGTATTCGGCTTGAACTAGATTATCAAAAAGCAGAACTACTCTTACAAGAACATGGCGTAAAACATACGATTGTCGTTTTTGGTAGTGCCCGTATACTTGAGCCTATGACCGCCAAAAAGCAGCGTGACCTTGCTTTAAAAAAATTGAATAAAAATCCAGAATCTAAAAGTTATCAAAAAAACCTAGAAAAAGCTGATAAAATAGTTCAGAAGAGTCGTTTTTATTCAGTTGCTAGGGAATTTGGTTCCTTAGTTGGTAAAGCAGGTAAAAGCCCTAGTGATTCGCGTATTACACTTATGACAGGAGGAGGTCCTGGTATTATGGAAGCTGCTAATAGGGGTGCTTTTGATGTGGGGGCTAAGTCAATTGGACTCAATATCTCTCTTCCTCATGAACAGTTTCCTAATCCTTATATTACTCCTGAACTCTGTTTCCAGTTTCACTATTTTGCCATTAGAAAACTTCATTTTTTACTCAGAGCAAAGGCCTTAGTTGTTTTTCCTGGCGGTTTTGGAACGATGGATGAACTTTTTGGAATCATTACCTTAATGCAGACAAAAAAGATTGAATTAATGCCTGTTATTTTAATTGATAAAAGTTATTGGAACAGTTTAATTAATTTTGATTTACTTGAAGAAGAGGGCATGATATCTTCTGATGATCGGAATCTGTTTTGGTATGCACAAAGTGCGCAAGAAGCATGGGGAAGTATCTTGTCTTGGTACGAGTCTCGGGGTGACAAACTGTATAAAAGGAAAAAAAATGAGTATAATTGAGTCGTATGGTGCAGCTAAAACGGTAACAGGTTCTGCCCATCTTTTACGTTTAGATTCAGGTCAAACTTTGATGATAGATTGTGGTATGTTTCAAGGAAAAAATGAAGACAAAAACCATTTGCCTTTTGATTTTGACCCGAGTGAGATTGATTTTTTACTCTTTACTCACGCGCATCTTGATCATGTGGGAAGGGCACCGCTACTGTATAAATATGGTTTCAGAGGTGAGATAATTACTACCCATTCAACCCTTGAGTTAGCAGAAATTGTTATGCTTGATAGTGCGCATTTAATGCAAGAGGTTTATCATACCTCTTTTAAAAAAGCACAGCGTCAAGGTCGAGAAAAAAAGGTTAAACCTGCTCTGTATACAGCCGTTAATGTGACCTCTTTATTAAATTTAAAAAAGAGATATGTTCAGTATGGGGAGCCTTTACATTTAGCCAAAGACCTTTGTGTAACTTTTTATAATGCCGGTCATATTTTAGGTTCTGCTTTTATTGAGATTAGATATGTGGATGATAAAAAAGAGAAAATTCTTGTTTTTAGTGGTGACTTAGGTAATAGAAATGATTTTGTTTTACCCCTTCCTGATCAAGCAAAGGAAGCAAATGATTTATATATAGAATCAACTTATGGAGATAGAGAACATAAGGGTATGAAACCCTCTATAAAAGAGTTTAAAAAAGTTATTTTAAAAACACTCAAAAAAGGAGGAAATGTTTTGATTCCCTCTTTTGCTATTGAAAGAACACAAGAGATTTTATGTTTATTAAAGCAGATGTATAAGAGTGGTGAACTCCCTGAGTGCAGTATCTTTTTAGATAGCCCTATGGCAATTCGTGCCACCCGAGTGTATAACAAATATGTAGATGAGTTAAGTCTTATGTGCCAAGAGTATGAGAAAGAAGATGGTTCAATATTTGATTTTGAGTTTTTAGAGTTTAGTAAAACCCCTATGGCATCAAAAAAAATAAATCAGATTAAAAGTGGTGCTATTATTATCTCAGGAAGTGGTATGTGTAATGGGGGAAGAATTCTTCACCACTTTAAACACCGTTTATGGAATAAAAGAAATGCAGTTGTTTTTGTGGGTTATCAAGCCGAAGGCACCTTAGGTAGAAAAATTGTTGAGGGTGCTAAATGGGTAGAAATCTATAATGAAAAAATCAAGATTAATGCCTCTGTTCATACCATTAACGGTTTTTCTGCACATGCGGATCAAGATGAACTAATTAAATGGATGAAAAGGTTTGAAAATCTAGGGCATATTTATCTGATTCATGGAGAAGAAGATAAACAAAAATTATTTCAAAAAGCAATTAAACAGAAGTTATCTAAAAAATCGCATATTGTAAAATTTAAAGAAGAGATTTATATTTAGGAGTGTTTTATGAGCAGTAATGAAGAACATGTAATAAGTGTGGGTATAAACAGCTTAGGTGAGTATATTTATATGCAGATGAATATTACAGGTAAACTTGAACATGAAGACTATATGCTGATGGTACCTATGCTTGAGAATGCAATAAAAGGCATAAAAAAACCAAAAATCGAAGTCTTAATAGATGCTACTGATTTTGAAGGATGGAGTCTTGAAGCTGCTTGGGATGACCTGAAGTTTGGAATGAAGCATAAAGATGAGTTTAGGAAGATTGCTTTTGTGGGTAATAAAAAATATGAAGAGTATGGGATTAAGATTTCAAACTGGTTTCTTTCGGGTGAAATGCAATATTTTGAAGATGTAAACGCGGCAAAAGAGTGGATTAAAGCCTAAATGACGTAAGGTATTAGAAATAAGTACTACGTGGCAAGCCCTTATGCTCTAAAATGAAATAAAGAGTAAAAATCTTACGAAAATCAATGATAAAGATATATTCAAGGATGAGTAATGAATTATGTGAAACGTTTTAATGAAATCAGTATAGAAGATGTTGCTTTGGTAGGCGGTAAAAATGCCTCCTTAGGAGAGATGTATCAAAACCTAAGTGCTCAAGGTGTACGTATTCCTAATGGTTTTGCAGTCAATACACAGGCTTATCAATATCTTTTAGATGCTAATGATGCCTGGGATAAACTGCATGCCTTACTGGATGATATTAATCCTGATAATGTGAGTGATCTTCAAGACAGGGGCAAAGCTTGTCGTGAAATTATCTATAAATGTGAAATTCCTGATGATTTAAAAGAGGTGATATTGAGTGAATATGCCCATCTTAAAAAAGAGTATGGAGATGACTTGTGTATGGCAGTACGTTCATCTGCAACGGCAGAAGATTCACCTGAGGCTTCTTTTGCAGGGCAAAATGACACCTATCTTAATATTAAGGGTGAAGAAGCACTTTTAGATGCTTATAAACGTTGTGTGGCTTCAAACTTTACAGACCGTTCTATTCATTATAAATTTGATAATAATTTTGACTACTTGAAGGTACATCTTTGTGTAGTTGTGATGAAAATGGTTCGTTCTGATATTGGTGCAAGCGGGGTGATGTTTAGCATAGACACAGAAACAGGGTTTAAAGATGTTGTGTTTATTAATGGAAGTTATGGTCTGGGTGAAAATATTGTTCAAGGAAGTATTGACCCGGATAGTTTTTATGTGCATAAACCTACTTTTTTAAAAGGGTATAGAACTGTTTTAAAACGTCGTTTAGGTAAAAAAGAGCTGACAATGGTTTTTAATGATGTGTTAAATGAGGGAAATATTTCTCTTGAATATACTAAAAACAGAGTCACTACAGAACAAAAGAAAGCGCAGTTTTGTATTAGTGATGATGATATTATGGTTTTAGCTGATTATGCGATTAAGGTAGAACAACACTACTCTAAAGAGGCTGGTTTTAATAAACCTATGGATATGGAGTGGGCAAAAGATGGTTTAGATGGGCATATTTACATGGTACAAGCCCGTCCTGAAACTGTAGAATCACAGAAAAAAGGTTCTACTCTTGAATTGTATCATCTTAAAGAGAAAGGTAGGCTCTTAACGAAGGGTTATTCAGTAGGGAGTAAGATAGGTACAGGAAGGATACACTACATTAAAGATGTGAAGGATTTGGGTAGTTTTATAAAAGGAGAAGTCCTTGTTGCGGATACCACAACTCCTGATTGGGAACCTATAATGAAGATAGCCTCAGCTATTGTAACTAATCGTGGTGGACGTACCTGTCATGCTGCTATCTTAAGTAGGGAATTAGGTGTTCCTGCTGTAGTGGGAGCAGATAATGCAAGTGATGTTCTTGTTAATGGTGAGGAGGTGACCGTTAGTTGTGCCCAGGGCGAGGTAGGCTATGTTTATGCAGGCATACTGGATTTTGAACTTGAAAAAACTGATCTTCAACAATTAGGTAAAACTAAAACAGATATTATGATGAACCTAGGAAACCCTGACCTCGCCTTTTCACTCTCTTGTTTACCCGTAGATGGAATTGGTCTTGCACGTATGGAGTTTGTGATTAATAACTACATTAAAGCGCATCCTATGGCACTAATTCATCCTGAAAAATTAGATGCTAAGACCCAAGAGAAGATTCAATCACTCACATCAGCCTTTAAGGATAATCAAGATTTTTTTGTGAAAACACTTTCTGAGGGTGTGGCAACTATTGCTGCTTCTGTTTATCCTAAACCTTGTGTGGTACGAATGAGTGACTTTAAGAGTAATGAGTATGCAAGTCTACTTGGAGGCGGGCAGTTTGAACTGGATGAAGATAACCCTATGATAGGTTTTCGTGGGGCTTCGCGGTACACCCATAGTGCTTATAAGGAAGGGTTTGCTCTTGAATGTGCGGCGATGAAACGGGTGCGTGATGAGATGGGATTTGATAATGTTATATTGATGATTCCTTTTTGTAGACGTGTAGAAGAGGGAAAAAGAGTAATTGAAGCGATGCAAAAACAGGGCTTAAAACAGGGTGCAAATGGCTTAGAAGTTTATGTGATGTGTGAGATTCCTAATAATGTTATTTTAATTGATGAGTTTAGTCAGGTTTTTGATGGTTTTAGTATAGGCAGTAATGATTTAACGCAATTGACCTTAGGAGTTGATCGTGATTCTCAGATTGTCTCTTTTGATTATAATGAACGTGATGAGGGGGTAATGAAAATGATAGAGATGGCAGTTCTTGGTGCCAAGAAAAATAGTCGTCATAGTGGTATTTGTGGTCAAGCTCCTTCTGATTATCCTGAGGTAGCTGAGTTTTTAGTGAAACTGGGCATAGACTCCATTAGTTTAACACCAGACAGTGTGCTTAAAACCATTAAAAATATTCTTGAAATTGAGAAAAATCTTTCTTAAATATCTAGAGAGACGAACAATCTAGTTTATAAAGCAGTGCTCTGCTGTAGAGTACTGTTTTTTTGTAAAACTCTTATTTTACTAATGGAGCTAAAAAATAACTCTAGGTATTGCTCAATTATCTATTTTGATAATCTAAACTTTAAACTAGTGTTTCTTGAGTGTTTCCTTCTATCTTTGAAGAGATGATTTTTTTATCTTCAATTTTTAATATTCTGTCACACAGGGGTAGCATTGCCTCATCATGAGTAACCATAACAATAGCTACATCTTGTTCCAGTGCTATCTTTTTTAGCATCTGTACAACAGAAACAGAACGTTGTGAATCAAGAGCAGCAGTCGGTTCATCAGCTAAGATGATTTGAGGTCTATTGGCTAAGGCTCTTGCAATAGCAACCCTTTGATTTTGCCCACCAGAAAGTTCTGAAGGCATTGAGTGTGCTTTATCTGCTATATCAAAATACTCAAGTAGTTCCATCGCAAACCGTTCAGACTCTTCTGGTGAAACACCATTGGTTTGAGGAACTAAGATAATGTTTTCCAATACTGTTAAAAAAGGAATAAGATAATGTGCTTGAAAAATAAAACCAATTTTTTCACGTCTTATTTTTCGGGTCTGTTTAGTTAACCATTTGTCATCATAAACTTTTTCATCTCCAAGGTAAATAACACCACTTGTAGGTTTTTCAACACATCCAATCATCATTAGAAGGGTGGTTTTTCCAGCACCACTTGGGGCGATAAGTGCCACAAGTTCTCCCTTGTCAATTTTAAAAGAGGCATTTTCAACAATACTTACAACCTCTTCGCCTTTAGTAAATCTTTTTACTAAATTATCTACTCTAATACTTTGTTTACTCATTTTAACCACCAATCGCCGTTGTAGGGTCTGCACTTACTACTTTTTTAACCCCAATAAAAGAGGCTAAAACAGAAGCAATTAAAATAACAACAAAGAGGGCTATACTATCAGGAATTTCTAATACAACTTTTTTTGGAAATTTATCATAGCTTAGGTTTGCAAATATTGCTCCAAAACTAAAGGCTAACAGACCAAGTAAGAGAGTCTCTTGAACAACCATCTTAATAATCATACTGTTAGGTATACCAATGAGTTTCATAATAGCTATCTCTTTCATTTTTTCTAGTGTCATTGTATAAATAATTAAAGAGATAATAATAGTAGATACTATAATTAAAATTACAGCAAACATACCAATCTGTTTAGATGATTTCTCAATTAAATTTTTACTGAGTATATCATGTTGTTGTGCCTGTGTAAAAACACTTTTATGTTTAAACCTTCGTAACTCTTTAGCAATATTGTCAACACTGTATCCCTCATGTATTCTAGCAACAATGGCATTAACCATATGGGCATCATTGTTTTTTATTCCTCTGTCTCTATCATTTCTAATACGATTATTTGTATATAAAAATTGTAGCTCTTGAGCATCTTTTAAACTAATGTATACAAGAGGATCTCCTCCAGAAGAAACACTTCCATGTGTAATACCAACAACCCTGTAATTATCTCTGCCTAAAAGGATACTGTCCCCAAGAGAAAAACCAACATTATCAGAGATAACAATCTCATAATGACTCCTTTGTAGATCTCTACCTTCTACAATTCTTTCAGGATTAATAGGATTAAAGGTACCGTGTGGGTCAAACCCAACAGCAACAACACGTGTAGGTTTAAGGGGACTTGGAAGCTGAATATTTTGAAAGGTGAGGGCTTCTGCATTTTTAATGCCATCAATGACTCTTACGCTGTCTTTTAAATCCTCATGTATACGAGAGGCTTCTGCAAAGGGTCCAAGTGTACTCTCTTGAACAATCCATAAGTCAGCATTAATATCATTTATAAGGATTTCGGACTCAACAATCATACCCCTATAAATACCAATCATAACAATTACAATTCCTAAAAGTAGACCAACTCCCATCGCAGTGACGAGAAATTTTCCTAATGAGTGTGAAATATCTTTTTGTGCTAAATTAATCATTAACGGACACTCATTCCCTCAGAGAGAGTTTTGTTGTTCTTTGACATAATTATTATTTTATTGTTAATATCAAAATCTTTTACCCCAATATGTTCTTTGTTTTTTGCAATTATTTCTACTTTACGACAGTGGGCTTGAGCATCTTTGTTTATCCATATACAAGGTTCACCATTTTGATACACAACTGCTCTGAGTGGAATTTTTGTAATCTCAGAAAAGTGTTGTGTTGATATTAAAACTTCGGCTTGTTCATTAATATAAAAAGGCATAGGTAAAGTATCAAAAGAGATGTCAATCTCTTTTTCTTGTGTTACCGCATCACTTTTGGCAACAATACGTTTTACACTACCTTTAAAGTGTTTGTCCTTTTGCGAACGCAGTACAATACTTGCCCTTTGTGATAGCTTGATATTACCACTTAGTTTCTCATCTATAAAAGCTTTTATCCAGACTGTTTTTGGATCAACTATCTCATAAATATTTTGTGAAGGCGTAACACTTTGTGCAACTTCAGCATCTTTAGAAATAACATATCCATCTACGGGAGAATATACCTTAAAACGAGAATACTTGACTTCTAAAGATTCAACTGCTTTTTTCGCACGTATAATCTCAATTTGTGCAGATTTAATACGAGCCTTAGTCGCCTTACTTTGTGCTTGTACAACATCTAAGTCCGCCTTTGCCTTGTCATACTCTGATTGTGAAGCGAAAGACTGTTTAATGAGTTTTGCATATCTTTTATACGTGACTTGGGCTAAAACTTCTTGTGCCTTTAGACTGTCTAACTCTTTTTGTGAAGCTATTAGTTCTGTGCCTGCTTTTTTAACAGATATCTTTGCTTCTTGTATAAGTTGTGGTAAATCGACTGCATCTAAGGTGACAATTAAATCACCTTTTTTAACCCATTTACCTTCATCTGTGTACATAGCAGTAATTTTTCCACCTGTTTGCGCACTAATTTTATAGATATTTTTTGCCCCAAGGTTTCCCACTCCAAAGACTTCAACATCAATCTTTCCTTTTGAAGCAGAAATAGTTTCATATGTTGTTTTTGGAATATAAACTTTATTATAAAAAATAAGCCCAATTGTAATTACCGCAGTAAAAATTATTTGATATTTTAAGTATGGCTTCATTATATGTTTCCTTTTAAGTATTCAATTTGATTAATGGCTAAACTTTTTGAGTAGTAAGTTTGAAGAAGACCAAGTTCTGCATTTAAAACAACAGAAACAGCATCTAAAACTTCTATATAAGTTGTTAAGCCCTCTTTATATCTTGCTTCTAAAACATGTTTGGTTTCATTAGCAGAGTTGATTTGTGCCTGTTTAGCCGCAATAGTGTTATCAAAGCGTTTGATATCAATGACTAAACCACTAAGTTCTTCTTTTACGTCTAATATTTTAGATGCCTGTGTCTCTTTGGCTATTTGTGTACTGATTTGAGCCTCTTGTTCTTGTGCGCTTACTCTTCCTCCCGAGTAAAGAGGTACTGTTAATGTAATACCAACAAGAGTAGAATCATAACTGTTTAATGTAGCTAGATGATTATATGAGGCATAGGCATCTATGGAACCATAATGAGACGCTTTTGCAGACTGATGTAAAAGTATATTTTTATAAATATTTTGATTTTCAATTTATAACTGATAATTATTATTTATTACCTCTTTTTCAAGTTTATTGTTAACTGTATAGTTTTGTTTAATCAGCTCATTTTCTAATTCTACATTATCTTCAATCTCTTCTCCCATATAAAGAGAAAGGGATACTTTGGCTTTTTCATACAAAGAGTAGGCAATAGCTAAGTCATATTTTGCGGCATAAACAGAAGATAAAAATCGACTTGCATCAGCATTTGTTTTTAAACCTTGTTGTACTAAGGCTTCGGCTTGTGCATAAAAAGCCTCTTTCGCTTCTAAATCTTTTTTTCTTACCTTAATAGCCTCTTCTTGTAAAATCATCTGTATATATAAAGATTTAACCTTATTGACCAGAAGGGCTTGTGCCTCTTTTAAAGAGAGAGTAGAGATATCTTCATCAAGTTGTGTAGCTTCTACCTTTGAAGAGGTCTTTTTGAAATCCCAAATCATCTGCTTTAAGGAGATGCCTGCACCCCAAGCATCATCATCAATAGTCTGAAATGAACCATTTGATGGAAATACAAAGGTTTCTGTTGGGTTGTAGTTTGCTTGCGCTGTTATCTGAGGCATATAATCAGAAAATGCTGACCTATAGCTCTTTTTAGACTTATAAATTTTTAACTCAAAGGATTTAATATCAGGATGATTAGACAGAGCCTTGTTGATACTCTCTTGCATTGTCAAACTTTGAGCACCTAGTAGTGAACTTAAGATTATGTTTATTAATAATATTCTTTTTATCATGGTGTAATAATACAATACTAATGTTAAGCCATTGTTATTATTTATAAAAATTATAAATAAAAATTTATTAATATTTTTGGCTAAAATACGTCTATTAAAATGAGGAAAATATATGTCAGTAGGTTTTTTTGCAGTATTTGATGATATTGCTATACTTTTAGATGATGCGGCAACGATGTCACAGGTGGCGGCTAAAAAAACAGCAGGTGTTCTTGGAGATGATTTAGCCGTTGGTGCGCAGAAGGCTTCAGGTTTCTCGGCTTCAAGAGAACTTCCTGTTTTATGGGCAATCACAAAGGGCTCACTTCGAAATAAATTAATTATTTTACCTATTGCTTTTCTTCTTTCTGCCTTTGCTGCGTGGAGTATTGTTCCTGTCTTGATGTTAGGTGGTTTGTATCTTGCCTTTGAGGGTGCAGAAAAAATTTATGAGTACTTTGTTCCGCATACAAACAAAAAAGAGGTCTTGGGTTCTTTAAGCGAAGAAGAGTTTATTGAATATGAGAAAAAGAAGGTAAAATCGGCAATTTTAACAGACTTTATTCTTTCTATTGAAATTATTATTATTGCCTTAGGAACAGTATTAGAACAATCTTTTCCTATTCAAGTTATTGTAGTTTCACTGATTGCTGTTTTAGCAACGATAGGGGTGTATGGTCTGGTTGCACTCTTGGTACGAATGGATGATATGGGTTTTAAATTGATAGAGATTGCAGGAGATAAGGGTGGGCTTTTAAAATCTTTTGGAAAGTTACTTGTGGCAGCCTTACCTAAGGTTATTAAACTTTTAACGGTTGTAGGAACGCTTGCAATGTTAATGGTTGCGGGGGGAATTTATCTGCATAATGTACATCAAATTCATGATTTATTACACTTTTTACCAAGTCTTGTGGCAGAACTGTTCTTAGGTTTACTTCTTGGTATGCTTGTTTTAAGTCTTGAAAAAATAGTAATGAAAATTAGAGGAAAATAGATATGTCACAATACGATCAACAGAAGTGGAATAAAAAATTTAGTGAAAAAAGTGAACTATTAAAACCAAGAGAAGCTAGTTTGTATCTTCAAAAACTAGAGCTTAAGGGAGAAGATAAAATAGCCTTAGACTTAGCCTGTGGAGCAGGGCGACACACTCTGTATTTGGCACAACAGGGGTTTAAGGTTTTTGCACTTGATATTTCAAAGGTTGCTTTAAATGCTGTAGATCAACGGGTTGAAAAAGAGGGGCTTTCAGCTAAGGTAAATACTTCTTATACAGACCTAGATGATTTTTCTCCAGAGATAGCTCTGTATGATATTATAGTGATAAGTAATTTTTTAGACACAGACCTAATTAAACGTGCTTGCGTAGGTTTAAAAAAAGAGGGGCTGTTTTTTGTTGAAACCTATATGGACGATCCTTCAAATGAGAAAAAAGACTCTAATCCTGATTTTCTTCTTCAAAAAGGAGAGTTAAAAACCCTTTTTACGAAAGAGATAGCTTCTTGTTTTGATGAAAATTATGAGATTGTGCTTTATGATGAGTTTGATAATGAGCCTTATGAAATGTACAAAATGAAGAAACAGGTGATTGTCGTTCGTAAGCTTTAAGGCTGTTTAAACCTTAGTTTTACTATTATTAATTATTGTTAAAAATGGGGTGTGGAAAATGACAGAAAATTTTTACCTTGCGCGACAGGCAATTGTTGATAATAATGAGGCAATTTTAGGTTACGAACTTTTGTACCGTAATAGTGAAAAAGAGTCGAACTTTGATAATCCTCGTCATGCTACCTCTTCGCTTCTGGTTAATGTACTTAATCAATCAGGGCTTAATTCTATTGTAGGGGAAAGCCTTGCTTTTATTAATGTAGATTACTCTTTTTTACGGCATGATTTTATTGAATCCATTCCTCCTAAAACCTTTGTCTTTGAGTTAAGTGTAGAAGAAGATAAAAAAGGTCGTCTTTTAGAAAGTGTGGAGAGACTTCATAATAAAAAATATGTATTTAGTATAGATATGTCCTCACTACAAGACTTACAAGAGGTAAAAGTATTAGCCCCTTATCTCTTTTTTGTAAAGGTTGATATCAGTACCGTTGCAAAAGAAGATCTGAAAATAGTTGTGCGTGAGTTAAAACAGTTTCCTCTTATTGTTATTGCTTCTAAACTTGAAGATGAGGAGACTTTTCTTATCTGTCAAGAAGCCGGATTTGATGCTTATCAGGGGTACTTCTTTGCCCATCCTAAAATTATAAAAGATAAAAAACTCAATACAAACCAAATCACTCTATTTAAACTCTGTAATGTTTTACGTTCAGGTATTTCTATTCCTGAAATGGTTCAGGTATTTGAAGAGTCACCTAATATTAGTATGCAACTCTTACGTTTTATTAATTCAGCAGCATTTCATTTTAAAAACCCTATCAGCTCTATTCATCAAGTTATTACCCTTTTAGGACGTAATCATCTTGTTCAATGGCTGATGTTATTACTGTATTCTAAGAACTTCTCTAATAAGGTTAAATATCAAGATCAATTAATTGTTATGGTGAAGCAGCGTACCTTAATTATGGTAAATTTAATGAAGTTTATATACAGAAATTCTTCGCAAAAAGAGCAGTCAGAGGCTTATTTTGTTGGTATTTTATCCTTAATGAATGCCCTTTCTGGTGTTCCTCTAAGAGATATTTTAATAGAATTCCATGTTGATGATAGAGTTCAAGATGCTCTGTTTGATCATAAAGGTTTTTTAGGAAAACTGTATGATGTTGCTATTGCAGTAGAACAGTTTGACACAACCGTAATAGACGAATTCTTAGATGAATATCAGGTCTCAAAGGCTGATTTTGAGACCTTAATGTTAGATGTTTTTAAAGATGCTATTGAGTTTGAAACAGCTTCAACTTCTCAAAAATAGTATCCAGACCTAAACCGAACTCTTCATTTAATTTTATTGTATCTTTTTTCATATGAAAAGCCTCTAATAAGGGATGCTCTTTTAGGTAAAGCGGCGAGTCTAAATCTGCCATAGAAATATCTTGAGATAGAGCAAAATGTGCAGCAGCTAAAAGTGAGATAGGCCCTTCAAGCATAGAGCCAATCATGCAGGTTTTATGATATTGTTTTGCTAAAGAAGAAATTTTTATAGCCTCATGTATACCGCCACTTTTCATAAGTTTAATATTAAGCATATCCGCATATTCATTTTTTAATATAGTATGAGCATCTTTTACACTAAAAATAGATTCATCTGCAAGTACAGGTACAATATTTTTCTCTTTTAAGTGTTTCATCTCTTTTAAGTTATCGGCTTTAAAGGGTTGTTCAATACATTCTATATTGTGCGTAGTAACACAAGAAAGCATCTTCAAGCAGCCTTGTAAATCTAAAGTTTGGTTAGGATCAAGTCGTAGTTTTACATTTTTTGGTAGGACTATATTGATGGCATTAAGTCTTTTAATATTTGTACTAACATCTCCATCAAGTTTTATTTTTAAGAGACTAAAGCCAGCCTTTAATGCTTTTTTTGTCTCTATAAGCATCTGTTCTTGTTTGGCAACTGAAATACTAAGGTCTGTTTTTAATTCATTTGTGTTTGCACCTAAATATCTAAAAAGAGCTAAGTTCTTCTGCTTTGCTAAAAGGTCATATAACGCGATATCAATACATGCCTTTGTTTCTGAATGTAGTTCACTAGCGTGGAGTTTATCTAAAAGACTGAGGTCTAATTCTTGTTCAATAAGAAGGGGAAATACTATCTCTTTTAACTCATTAAGAATAATCTCATTTGTTGTTCCTGTAATAGCCGTAACAGCACAGGCCTCACCATAACCCACGAGGCTAGTGTCAGTATGTATCTTAATGATAATGTCATCTATAGCATCCACACGCCTTAAGGCAGTAATAAAAGGCTTTTTTAGTTCTATCTTAAGGTTTGATATCTGAATATTTTTTATTCTCATACAAGCCAACTAAGCACTTGGGCTAAAAAGAGGGCAGCAAATGTTCCAATAACATAACCTAAGGTTGCCATTAAAACACCTACGCCGACTAAAGATTGTGAATAGGCTGCTGAAAGAATAGGGGCAGAAGCAATACCGCCAATGTTAGCTAAAGAAGCAACACAAATACTAAAAAGATCAAGTTTAAAAAGTTTGGCGAAAAGCACCATAAAGAGGGCATGAAAGAGTAAAATACCTATTCCCATTAATAAGTAATTAAGTAGATACATATCAAAACTAAGATCAGCACGTGAGGCAATCAGGGCAATGAGTAAGTAGAGCATCCCTGACGCCGTTGTTTGTATGCCTTTAATGTTTGCCAAGGGTGTAAATGAATAAATCATACCTGCAAGGGTGGCTAAAATGATTTGGTACATAGAAACGGAACCCATAAACTTACTTAAGTAAATGGCTAAAACCTGAGAAAATAAGGAGACAAATAGTGCTGAAACAATAAGCAAAATATAGCCTCGAAGTGAAAAACGTAGGGCACAGGCGGTATCTATTGTAATGTCTTTAACGGAGTCTTTTGCCTGAGTAAAACGGTTAAAGATAGTGGCGAAAGGTACAAGTATAAGTAAAAGCATTACCCATAAGGCATAATCAACAGAATCAATGAGCATAGTAATGCCTATGGCATTTTCACTGCTGTTGAGTGCAGAAGAGACCGCAAGCATATTAGCAGTTCCTCCCATCCATGAACCAGCAAGGGGAGCGAGTACTTCAATATCAAAACTTCCTGAGCCAAAAAGAAAAAAGATAAGCATAAAAGAAAGAAAAAGGCTAAGGCTTGCTCCTGCAAAAGAGATGAGCATTTTGGGACCGAGTTTAACTATAGTTGTTATCTTATGAGGAAGTAGCATTAAAAAAAGCATCGCCGGAAGCATATTTGACTTAATTGTTTTATACAAACTAGTAATTTCTTCATTTTTTTCAAAAAAACCATTAGAAGAGAGAATCATAATAAATAGATATAAAAGCACTATGGGAGGTATGTATTGGAGGGCTTTAAACTCTTTTTTAGACAGCATCAAAGCCATAGCTGCAAAGAGAGAAAGAAAACTAATGTAAACAAAAGCAAGGCTAATCATGGTGCAACTTTTAAATCAGTAATGACTTGGCGTAAGCGATTTAAGAATTTTTTTCCGGGATCATATTTAACTGTTCTGTAAAGAGGATTTTTTTCTAACCAAAGGGTATGATTAACAAAGTTTGCGTACTCATAATGACCAATAAGGTAGTTTATACTGGGGTATTTTTTTGTTAGATAATGAATAAGTTCAATATTGGCTTTTAACTGTTTGTTTGTTAAATTGTTTATATTGTTTTGCCCACCTACATTTTCTATGCCAATAGAGCTGTAATTAAGTCCAATAACATGTCTTGCCATAGTTGTCTCATCCATAAGTCTATAAATTGTTCCATCTCTTTTAATCATAAAATGCGTAGATACATTTAAGGCTGATGCTTTTTTAATATCAGGTCTGTCTGAGGGCAGAATAGGTTCTTTAAAGCGTGCATAAGAGTCTTCAAAATTGTCAATAGCCGTCCAATGAATAACAATGATTTTTGGAACAATATCTATTTTTTTTACTTTAATCCCATAATGTGAGTGAATATACTCTTTTGTTAGCTGTTTACGTAATTCATTAAAGATAAGAGGTTTATCTATAATTTCAATAGCAAAAAGATTTAGACTCAAGACTAAAAAAAAGTACTTCATTATGAGCCTTTGATAAGGATCTTAGAAATCTCAGAAGGGGCAAGTACACGAATAGGGGGTCCCCAATATCCTGCGCCTCGAGAAACAAAAATCTGTTGTTTCTTTTTATGCTGGTACAGACCGGCTAAATAGGGCTGGTCAACCATCACTAAAATTCCAAAAGGAAATATTTGACCCCCGTGGGTATGCCCACTAAGCATGAGGTCGCAGGCTCTGTTTTTAAGTCTTAAAATTGATTTGGGTTGGTGGGCTAATACCAGAGTAGGAATCTCTTTATTAATGCCCGTATAGGCTTTTTTGACTTCAATAGGAAAATGTCCTAAGCGTGAACCCATCTCATCACTAAGCCCAATAAGGTTAAAACTAAAATCATCTTTTTTTATCTCTAGGTTCTCATTAATTAAAACTCTAATCCCAAGGCTTTTTATAAAAGGTATAATCTCATCTACATTATGAAAAAACTCATGATTTCCTAGGGTAAAGAATGTGGGTGCATGTATCTTTTGTAGAGGCTTTAAATCTTCTTTTATTTTATGAATGTCTTGATCAATAAGGTCACCGGTAATCACAACAATGTCGGGATTTTGAGCATTTGTTCTTTTGACTAAATCTTCTACAAAACTTTTTTGTAGGGTACGACCTACATGCACATCAGAGAGCTGAATTATAGTATAAACCTTATCTGGAAACCCCTTGATATTAACATTAATAGTATTTAATATAGGTTCAGACAAACCACCCTTTAAGCCCTTAAATAAGTAACTTAAAGCTAAGATTAGTATAGTGACATCAAAAACTAGTTTAATGAATTTTCGGCGACTTTCTTGATAAGGGACTTTTTTAAATAGGGTTAAATTAAGGTCATAAAAGAGGGAAACAACAAAGAGTAAAAAAGTGATGCCTATTGAAGAAGCTAGAATATAATACAGGCTTGAACTGTGAACCAAATTATGGCTAATAGCTTCGGCTACAAAAAGAATTTCACCAAACATTAAAACAGAAGGAATAAGTGCTGAAAAACGGTTAAATGGAGGATGCAGTCTTTTAAAAAAACGAAGATAAATATAAAAATTTAAAAGAGCCATTCCAAAGGCAAAAGCAATAAAAAAAAAGACATTTTCATAAGCGTTTGTACTCTATATCGGAAGCATCTAAAAAGTCAGTAATCATTTTAAAGTGCCTTTGCATAAGCTTTTCATTTCTTGAGTTAAGTGAAAACTCAACACGGGGAGAACCATTATTTATCATAGGCAAGGAAGAGAGTTCTATTTCTTGAGGAATATCTATCATAAGATGGGTTAATTTTCCTTCTGCACACTGGGCAATAAGTGTTTGCGTAAAGCTTTTTATTGGGGTGGGAGTATATTTAGAAAGAATCTCATTAATCATAGGATGTGCCATCTCTGGAAAACCTGGCATAAAAAAGAACCTTTTGTTAAGATGAAAACCGGACATATTATTGATAGGATTAAAGAGTAAACCTGCATCTTTAGGTAAGTCAGCCATTTTAATCGGGTGAGGATAAGCCTGCTCTTGTAAACGAGAAATAATATCTTTTTCAAATTGAGCATGTCTATAGAGTTTAGCATCACCAAAAATATTTGAACTGAGCTGACGGGTGAGATCATCAGGAGTCGAACCGATGCCTCCAAAAGAGAACATCATCGCTTGGGGATCATTTTTAATGAGTTTGTAGGTGTTCTCAATTAAGGTGACATCGTCTTTAATAACAAAAGAGGCAAAGAGTTCAAATCCTCTTTTTTTTAAAGCCTTTGTTAAAAAATCAAAATGTTTGTCTTCACGTCGGCGATTAAGTATCTCGCTTCCAATAATAACAGCATAAAAATGGGGGTCTTGAATCACAGAATATCCTTATTGTTTGTATTGTACAATATTTGAAAGCTCTGAACAACTGTGATCTTCTTGGAGCGGTAAGATAGTTACGTGTAAAGGCAATCTTATGCAAAAAGATGAACTTGAATATTTAGAATTTAGTAATCATCAAAGCTCTTTAAAACTCACCCTTCAAGGCGCTCATATTTTTGATTTTCAAGTGAAGGGAAAAGCTCCCTTGCTCTTTTTAAGTGAAAAGAGAAATTTTAAAAAAGACATAGCTATTCGTGGAGGTATTCCTATCTGCTGGCCTTGGTTTGGCGAGCATCCTGAAGATAAAAGTTTACCTAATCATGGTTTTGCAAGAATTTTGCAGTGGGAGCATCTTGATACAAAAGTGCTTAGTCCTGATAAAACAAAAATAAGCTTGGGTTTAAAAAATTCTAGTGAAAGTTTGAAGTATTGGGAATATGCCTTTGAACTAAGGCTTGAAATAGTTATGAGTGATATTTTAGAGATAGCCTTAATTACTAAAAACACAGGTACAAAAACTTTTATGCTTAGCCAAGCTCTTCATAGTTACTTGAAGGTTGATGATGTGCGTAAGTTAAGCTTAGAAGGTTTACAAAATTGTAAATATTTTAATAAGTTGGATAAGAGTCATTCTAATATTCAAGAAGGTTCTGTTCAGTTTTTTCAAGAGCTAGACAGGGTTTATACTAATGTTAAAAAAAGAGTCAGTTTTAAAAATAAAAATGAAAAACTAAGTGTTGAAACCAGGGGATCATCTACCCTTGTTGTCTGGAATCCAGGAAAAGAGCGTGTAAAAAAGATGCCTGATTTAAGTGATTATAAAACCATGCTCTGTATCGAGAGTGTAAACACCTTAAATGAGACTATAGAACTTGAACCTAATACTAAGTATGAACTTAGAACATCCCTTTCACAAACACATATATAAGGTTAAGTCATATCTTATTAGAAACCAAGTGTGTTTTCATTATCAACTTTTTGACATAAAGCTTAAAGAAATTAATCAATTTTTGAAACAGTATTTAATAAAGTTATAAAATGTTTAAATATTAGTATAGGACATATAAGGAAAAGCTATGTTTACGCCTACTAATTTATCAGAACTTGTTGATTACATAGAAGATGAAATAAATAATCCGACCTTTCTTAACTATCTACACGAGCAAGAGTGGATGGAAATTTCATCTCAAGAGTTTGTACATACGGTACGTTGTTTGGCGCACTCTTTTCAAAGTAAGGGAGTAAAAAAAGGTACAAGTGTTGCTATTATTTCGGACTCTTCTCCTTTTTGGTTAATGATAGATTATGCCCTTCAGTGCTTGGGTGCGGTTTCTGTTCCAATTTTTGCAAATATCTCCTCAACAAACCTTACTTTTGAACTTGAAGATGCTGAGATTAAGTATGTTTATATTGCTTCACAAGAGAAATACCAATTGTTGGCCTCATTTTTAGAGTCTATGGACTTAGTCATAATAAAAGATGTGATTGCTAAGGGTGATAATATTCAAAGTTTTGAGCGTTTTATAGGAGAAGACAACACTTATGTTAAGGCTGATATTAATGAAAATGATCTGTCTACGATTATCTATACCAGCGGTTCAACAGGCAGACCTAAAGGGGTGGAACTTTCTCATAAAAATCTTATTTCTCAGATTATAGGTACGCAAAAATGTATTGTTTTAGAGCCACATTTTAAAATTTTAACTTTTTTACCCTTGGCACATATTTTTGAAAGAATGGTGATGAGTTTTTATCTAAGCTCAGGTGTTTCTGTCTATTTTGCAGATGATGTTAAAAATGTTGCCAACTTACTAAAATCTTTAAAACCTGATGTTATGACAGTGGTACCTAGACTTCTAGATAAAATTTATACCAAAATGCATGAAAATGTTGCCTCAGCCAAAGGAATTAAATGGATTATTGGTTCTTTAGCTTTTATGCGAGCCAATCGTAAAGATCCTAATCATCCCTCTTTTTGTCTTTTTGATGGGCTCTTTGAGAAACTTGTATATACAAAACTTCAAGAGGCTTTAGGGGATAATTTAAAATACCTTATTACTGGAGGTGCACCGCTATCCATACCTGTGTATAAGTTTTTTCATAATATTGGAATACCTCTTTATCAAGGTTATGGTTTAACTGAAACCTCTCCTGTTATTTCTGTAAATACTCCTTTAAATAATAAGATTGGTACCTGTGGTAAAGCACTGTATGGTGTGGAAGTAAAGTTAGCAAAAGATAATGAGCTATTTACGCGAGGGGACAGTGTGATGTTGGGTTATCATAAAAATCCAGAAAAAACGGCTGAAGTGCTTGATGAAGAAGGGTGGTTTCATACGGGGGATTTAGCCAGTATGGATAAAGAAGGTTATATTACGATTGCCAGCCGTAAAAAAGAGCTTTTTAAAACATCAACAGGAAAATATGTTTCAGCTATTGCAATGGAGCAGAAGATAACAGCAAATAAATGGATTGATTATGCTGTTGTAATTGCAGATAATAGACCTTATGTTTGTGCTCTTATTTTTATGGATGAGACCCTTTTGCAGTCTTTTGCTCAGCGTAAGAACCTTAAACATCTAAGTTTTGATGACCTGGTTCAAAACAGACGTGTGCAGAGTATTGTTTTTAATATTATTAAAAAACTTAATGACAAACTAAATGAGTGGGAGAAGATTCAGAAATTTCATATTATTACGGATGAAGCCAGTATAGAATCAGGAATTTTAACCCCTTCAATGAAGGTCTCTCGGCATAAGGTAGAAGAGATTTATAAACTTGAAATAGAAAATTTTTATGGAAAGGATGAAGAATGAAAGAGCGCATCGCAATTATAGATGGTCTTCGTACACCTATTGCTAAAGCAGGTGGAAAACTCAAAGAGTATCAGGCTGAAAAACTGGGTGCCTTTATTGTTCAAGAACTTGTTCTTCGTGTAGGAATTGCTTTTAAAGATTATGATGAAGTGATTATGGGAAATGTTTCTCAACCTGGGCATGCCGCTAATGTAGCACGGGTTATCGCCTTGCAAGCAGGTTTTCCTGATAAAACCATTGCTTATACTGTACATAGAAATTGTGCTTCAGGAATGGAGTCTATTACCTCGGCAGCCTCAAAAATATTAGCAGGTGATGGAGAGATTTTTTTAAGTGGTGGGGTAGAGTCAATGTCTAATGTTCCTTTAATGTATGGTGAACAGATGACTGAACTTTTTGCTGCACTTTTTATAGCAAAAAGTATTTCAGAAAAACTTTATACCTTAACGCAGTTTAGACCGCGGTATCTAAAACCTATAATAGGTTTAATGCAAGGTTTAAAAGATCCTGTATCGGGTTTAATGATGGGCTCAACAGCTGAAATTCTTGCCCAAGATTTTGGCATTAGTCGAAAAGAACAAGATGAATTTGCATTAATGAGTCATAAAAAAGCGGAAGACTCAATTAAAGCGGGTGTTTTTAAAGATGAAATTGCACCCATTGTTTATGCTCACTCAAAGGTAATGGAAGCTGATGATGGGGTAAGGTTTGGGCAAAACATGGAAGCACTTGGTAAATTACGTCCTTTTTTTGATAGAAAAAATGGGACGGTTACCGCAGGAAACTCTTCACAAATCTCAGATGCAGCAGCTGCGGTAGTGTTAATGAGTGAGAAAAAGGCAAAGGCTATGGGTTTAGAACCTCTTGGTTACCTTTCTCATTTTGCTTATGCCGGGCTTGATCCAAAACGTATGGGTATGGGGCCTGCTTTTGCAACAGCCAAACTGTTTCAAAAACACAGACTTCATCTAAAAGATATTGACCTTATTGAGATGAATGAGGCATTTGCGGTACAAGCCTTAGCTAATATTAGAGCCTTTGAGTCAGACAGTTATGCGAAAGAACATCTTAATAGAACAAAGGCTTTGGGATGTATAGATGAGAGTATATTAAATGTTAATGGTGGTGCAGTTGCTATGGGTCATCCTGTTGGTATGACAGGAACCCGTCTGGTTATTCATACGCTAAAAGAACTTCGCCGTCGTGGTAAAAATAGAGGTTTGGCTACCTTGTGTATAGGTGGTGGACAGGGTGCTTCACTGATATTGGAGGTAGAATAATGAAAGCTTTTGATTTTAGTATAGAGGAGGGTATCGCTAATTTATGTTTTGACTTAGAATATACATCGGTAAATATTCTCTCCTTTGATGTGCTTCGTAGCTTAGATAAAAAACTGGATGAGTTAAAAGAGATAGAGGGGGTAAAGCTTCTAAAATTCACTTCAGCAAAAGAGGGTATTTTTATTGCAGGTGCAGATATTTCAGATATTCAAGGTTTAAAGGATGAGCAGCGTGCTTATGAGTTGGTTCGTGAAGGGCAGAGAATACTTTCTAAGATTTCTACCCTTCCTTTTCCTACCTTAGTTGTTATTAATGGGGCATGTTTAGGAGGTGGTTTTGAGTTAGCCTTATGTTGTGACTATCGATTAGTAACGCAGAGTCCAAAAACAAAAATTGGACTTCCTGAGGTGAACTTAGGCATATTGCCTGGTTTTGGTGGAACCCAACGTTTAAAACGTCTTACCGGTCTATCTAAGGCTTTAGAACTGATTTTAGCAGGGAAAATACTAAATGGTAAAAAAGCGGAAAAATTAGGGCTTGTGGATGCCTGCGTTCCTCAGGGTTATTTAGAATTTAAAGAAAAAAGTTTTATAGAGCAGATTTTAAAGTCTCCTGTTCGTAAAAAGAAAAGAGTAGGCTCTTTATTAGACCAGTATCTGCCTAAGCTTGTATTTTATTATGCAAGAAAAAAGGTTATGCAAAAGACTAAGGGTAAATATCCTGCTGCCTTAGCTATTTTAGACCTTTTTGAAAAAACACAAGATAAAGATGTTAATGCGAGTTTAGAAGATGAGGCACGGGCTTTTTCTAAACTTTCTATTACCCAAACAAGTAAAAACCTTATAGGGCTTTTTTATAGTGCAGAAGCTCTGAAAAAAGAGAAAGGAGTTAAACGTAAAGTTAATCCAATATCAATTAATATCATATCGGTTGTTGGCGGCGGTGTAATGGGCTCGGGTATAGTTTTTCTCTTTTCAAAAATAGATAAACTTGTACGTATGAAATTACGTAGATATACCCAAGCAGGTGAGGCTATAAACAGTATTTTAAAGGTTTATAAGGGGTTTATTAAACGTCATAGATTAACTAAAAATGAAGTTGAAAATAAATTAGCACATATTTCGTACACCACAGGTTTTAATGGTTTTTCTCAGGTTGAACTGAGTATAGAAGCTATTGTTGAAAATCAAGAGGCTAAACAAGAACTCTATAGTGAGTTAGAAAAAGTAATGGATAATAAAGCCATTATTGCAAGTAATACATCCTCTTTGTCTATCAGCATCTTAAGTGAAAAAATGCGTCATCCTGAACGTTTTATTGGTATGCACTTTTTTAATCCTGTTGCAAGGATGCCTTTGGTTGAAATTATTCCAGGTAAAAAAACATCTGATAAAACAATTGTAACGGCAGTTGCCTTAGCAAAAGAGGCGGGTAGAACACCTATTGTAGTGGGAGACTGTGCAGGTTTTTTAGTGAACCGTATTTTAATTCCTTATATTAATGAGTCTATTCGAATGTTTGAAGAGGGTGAAGACTTTGAGAAAATAGATAAACTCATTTCTGATTTTGGAATGCCTATGGGTCCCTTTGTGTTAGCCGATGAAGTTGGGCTTGATGTTGGCTATAAGGTTTCAAAGGTACTTGAAGACACTTATGGTCAAAGGATGAAAATATCGGGAATCTTAGATAAGGTTTATCATCAGATGCAACTTCTGGGTAAAAAAGCAGGTAAGGGCTTTTATCTGCACAAGGGTCAAAAACGAGAGGTAAATGAAGAGGTCAAAGCCTTAGTCTTTTCTAAACGTAGTTTTGATGAAAAAGAGATTATTGATAGAGCCATACTTATTATGGTAAATGAAGCTGCCTTGTGTTTAGAAGAGTCAATTGTTGCTAATGCTCAGTATCTTGATATGGCGATGGTCATGGGTACGGGTTTTCCTCCTTTTAGAGGAGGGCTTTTAAAATATGCAGATTCTCTTGGAATACAGAGTGTTGTTGTAAGTCTTCAGAGCCTTTCTCAGCAACAGGGTGAACGTTTTGAACCTGCAAAACTACTCCTTGATATGGCTAAAAATGGTGAAACTTTTTATAAAGAAGGATAAGTTATGGAATATATAATTTTTATATTAGTTGTTGTTTTACTCTCTTTATGGTTTGTGGGGGTAAAAGCTATGGTTTGGATGCCTTTATTAGCGCTTGTCCTCTTTTTTAGTTTTGATTTAGGGCTTATTTTTTGGATGTTTTATATTCCTCTTAATATCTTAATACTACTTCCTTCATTACGGCAAGACCTACTTAGTCGTCCACTTGTGGGTCTTATTAATAAGCTAGGACTAATGCCACGCATTTCAGATACTGAAAAAACAGCCTTAAGAGCAGGAACTATCTGGGTAGATGGTGAATTTTTTTCGGGTAAACCAAATTTTGATGCTATTTTTAAAGAAGTTTATCCTCATCTTAGTGAAGAAGAGCAAGACTTTTTAGATAATGAGACCGATACTGTGTGTGAAATGACAAATGACTGGGATGTCTTTAAACAAAGAGACCTGAGTGCAGAGGTTTGGCAATATCTAAAAGATGAGAAGTTTTTTGGAATGATTATTCCTAAGTCTTATGGAGGTGTAGGCTTTTCTGCTTTGGGGCACTCTGCTGTTATTCAAAAGATGGCATCACGTTCTCAGGTTTTAGCCATTACGACAATGGTTCCTAATTCACTCGGGCCGGCAGAACTGCTTTTACATTATGGAACACAGTCACAAAAAGATTATTATTTACCTCGACTTGCAGACGGAAGAGATATCCCTTGTTTCGCCCTTACTGAACCTCTTGCGGGTTCAGATGCAACGTCCATCTCCTCGTCTGGAGAGATATTTAAAGATAAAAGTGGAAATATAAAAATTCGTCTTCAGTTTGAAAAACGTTATATTACCTTAGGTGCTATTGCCACGGTTATTGGACTGGCTTTTGTTCTTAAAGATCCTGAAAACATCTTGGGTAAAGGTGAAGACTTAGGCATAACCTGTGCCCTTGTAACATCTAATAAAAGAGGGGTTAAACAGGGTAGGCAACATGATCCTCTAGGTGTTCCTTTTATTAACTCTCCCTTAAGTGGAAAAAATGTTGTTATTGGTTTAGATGATATTATTGGTGCAGAAGAAGGTATTGGTCAAGGCTGGTTAATGCTTATGGAATCACTCGCAGTTGGACGGGGGATATCACTTCCTTCAACAAGTACAGGTGGGGTGAAATTAGGTGCTAGAGTTGCAGGTGCTTATGCTCAGGTACGTGAACAGTTTGGTATAAGTATTGCAAAATTTGAGGGTATTGAGATAGAACTTGCAAAAATAGCAGGTTTTACCTATATGTTAGATGCCTCAAGAAAATTTACTATTGGTGCGATTGATGCGGGCAAAAAACCTGCTGTAATTAATGCCGTAATGAAATATCACTCTACAGAAAAGTTTAGAGAAGTGATTAATCATGCGATGGATATTCAAGGTGGCGCTGCTATCTCTTTAGGAGAAAGAAATCTTTTAGCCCATGCTTATTTTGGTGCGCCTGTGGCGATTACGGTTGAGGGTGCAAACATTATGACACGTACCTTGATTCAGTTTGGTCAAGGCGTTATTCGATGTCACCCTTATGCGTATAAAGAGATAGAGGCTTTAGAAAAGGGTGATATAAAAGCCTTTGATGAGTACTTTTTTAAGCATCTTGGTTTTACTCTAAGAAATATGGTAAGAATGACACTTCTTAGTCTAAGTCGTGGGTACTTACATCTGTCTTCACGCTCTTCTTTAACGGCTAAATATGAGAGAAAGTTAGTGTGGGCATCCGCAAGTTTTGCATTTTTAACGGATTTTGTAATGGCGTATTATGGGGGAAGTTTAAAACAAAAAGAGAAAATAACAGCACGTTTTGGAGATATTTTATCATGGATGTATCTTCTTTCAGCAACACTAAAACGTTATGAGTCTGAGGGTAAAAGGGCAGAAGATAGGATTTATGTTCAATGGATTGGAGATTATGCACTTAATGAGATTCAAGAGGCATTTGAACAAATTTGTTTAAATATTGATAACTCTATTATCGGAAAATTCTTTGCTTATTCTGTGTATTGGTATGTACGTTTAAATTCTATGGGTAAAAAACCTAAAGATGTGTATTCAAAATCTTTGGCTAAAAAATTAACCGTACCAGGGCAAGAGAGAGACTCTTTAACGGAAGGAATTTATATTCCTCACCGTACAACAGAGTCTTTGGGACGATTAGAAGAGGCTTTTTTATTCTCCACACAGGCTGACTCTATCATAAGTAAAGTGAAACAAGAGATACATTCAGGGAGATTACAAAAAGGTGTTTCTTTATATGAAGATGCTTTATAATTAGAAGTCATTACACAACAAGAGCATGCCTTATTAAATAAAGCTAAGGCACTGAAAGAAGATACTATTATGGTGGATGAATATAAAACAGCAGACTATTTGAAAAGAAAATAGGAGAGTAGTAAAGGGTGCATAATGGAAAATATATTTTATAAATCAGGTCATTATGCTATCAAAATGATAGAGTCTGTTCTTGATGCAAATATTCATATACATGGGAAAGAACATCTTCTTCATGATTCCCCAACACTTTTTGTTGCTAACCATTTTACCCGTTTTGAAACCTTTGTTATGCCTTATATTATCTCTTCGCATACAGATATGCAAGTTCGTTCTTTAGCGGACCACTCTATTTTTGTTGGTTACTTTGGTAAATTTCTTTCTAAGGCAGGGGCCCTCTCAACACATAAAAAAGATAGAAACGAGGTGATACTTGGTGACTTAATGACGGGAAGAAAAAACTGGATGATTTATCCTGAAGGTGCGATGATTAAAAATAAAAATGTTTCTAAAAATGGAGACTTTATTTTACACTTAGAAAACAAAAAAGCAAGGGTTAAAACAGGTTCAGCAGTGTTAGCTATGCAAGCTGAACTTTTAAAACAGAAGTATTTAAAAGCACAAAAACTGGGTGATGTACTTAAGGTGCGAAAAATGCGTGAAAAGTATTATATAGAAGCAGATGAAGAACTTGCTTATAAAAATACAGTTATTGTCCCTGTTAATATTACCTATACACCACTTCGTCCAGGAACAAATCCTTTGATGAGTATTGGAGATAAATTTGTGCAGACTATGGATGAAAGAATTAAAGAAGAACTCGAAATTGAGGGTAATATTTTACTGAGTTCTGAAATCCATATTCATTTTGATGAACCTATTGATATCGCACAATATCTTTATTATGCAAAAAAAGAGTTAGAGTGTGAGCATAATATCTCTTCAGATATAACCTGTACTGAGGTTGAAAATAAAGAACTTATTGCTTACTGTCGACATGAACTTACAAATAAATTTATGGATGCAATTTATAAAAACACTTTAATTAACTTTGATCATATCTTTGCCTTAGTTTTAGAATATTATCAAGAGAAGTTCATTGATATCCATGCGCTTAAACGTGCTATCTTTTTAGTCGCAAGAGATGTTGTTGGTCTGAAAAATCATTCTGTACACCACAGCATTACTGATGAACTTTATAAGTTGCTGACATATGAAAAAGACCCTTGGTTTGAGAGTGCTCTTGAATTGGCATTACAGCAGAAAATATTAATACCCATAGAAGATGAACGTTATGAAATAGATAAAAAGAGATTAGAGGATACGCATGACTTTCATACGATACGAATTAAAAATACCTTTCGTGTAATTTTAAATGAAATTGCTATGTTTCATGATGTAAGTCAAAGTGTACAAAAAAATCTAAAACGTAGTTCACATACCATTAAAGAAGATATTTTTCATATCATTTTTAATCGAGATAAAAAAAGGTATAAGGCTGATTATAATAAGTTTTATTCGGTAATCTTGTCTAAACCAAAAGAGATAGGAGAACCTTTTGTCTTTTATAAGGCTGAATTTACAACAGGTATTGTTATCTCTCATGGTTATAAATCATCTCCTAGTGAAATCAGAGTGTTAGCTGAGTACCTTCATGCCTTAGGTGTTAATGTTTATGGGGTTCGTTTAAGTGGACACGGTACGGTAAGCGAAGACCTTCGAGACAGTACATGGGAGATGTGGTACGACAGTTTTAATAGGGGTTTTGCTGCTATGCAACAGGTAAGTGAAAAACTGTTTTTATTAGGTTTTTCTACGGGAGGATTACTTGCAATTTTAGCAGCACAAAGAAAGTTAAATAAGGTAGATGGTTTAATTGTTATTAATGCGGCGTTAGAACTTCAAGATATACGGGTGAATTATCTTGTTCCTACATTAAATAAACTCAATAATTTTTTATCAATCTTTCATGCTGATTTAGATTATGTTGAAACAGAAGCTGAGTTTCCTGAATTTAATTATAAACGTAATTACATAAAATCCTTGAACCAACTTCGATTATTGATGCAAGAGTGTCAATCTTCCTTAGCCCAAATTGTAGTGCCGACCTTAGTTATTCAGGGAAAAGAGGATCCTGTTGTTAAGGCTGAAAGTGCAAAAAAATAATAGATGAGATAAGTTCAACTGATAAAGAGTTAAAAGAGTTCGATTTTTCTAGACATGTGATTGTTTTAGGCGAAGGAAAAGAGAAAGTTTTTCAAGCTGTATATAATTTTATTCAGCGTTTATTATAGCTTTTTTAAAGATACGTTTGAGTCGTGCAAAATAGTATAAAAAACTTAATGAAGCAGGGAGTTGTTTTATTGATAATATATCATCTATGTACAGAGGAAAAATAACTGTTTTTAAGATAGATAATTTTCGTAAATAACTCTCTTCTAATTGAATAGAAAAGAAAATCTCCATATAACGAATGCCTTGTTTTTTCTCTTTTAAAACATAGTCTTGTGCATGTAAGTCCCATACCTTCTGATATAAGGTGGTGATTTTTTTCTGAGTTAATAATTCCTTAGTTTTGAGATGGGGTATCTCTTTTTTATAATCACTTTCTAGAATTTTAAGACCTAAGAGATAGTGCATTAAGGCTTTCTCATTTTTTGCCATCATTAGGAGTTTTTGCCAATTGTAGTCTCTCTTATGTTCTTTTAAAAGAAAATATAAATCATTCATCCACTCAATACGTTCAAACCTATGTTTGGCCGCATGTATACATAAGTATAAAAACTCCTCTTCTAAGGGTAGACTTTTTAGCTTCATGTTTTGAAGAAATACCGTATGACTATTCTTAAAAAGAGCCTTTATATTACTAAGTTCAGCAGAAGCTGTTTTAATTAATTTCCAGTGTAGCTCAATAATTACACCCGTTTGAGGATGAGTAAAAGAGATGTCAGAGAATTTTTTTAGAACATAAGGATGTTTAATACTGTCAATAAGATGTTTACTTTGATAGCCTAAGGACAGTAGGGTTTGACTCACCTCGTGTAAGTCTTCTCTTTGTACGAGAATATCTAGATCACTAAAGGGTCTTATTGAGATGTTTTTATAGGCATGCTGACCTAAGAGAGGCCCTTTTATTGGTAAAATATTAATATCTTTTTGTTTTAATAGATAAACAAGATGTAAAAGTTGTGCACTCATAAGAAAGTTTCGTTTTTGAATAATACTATTTTCTTGTGCAAATATGGTAGGTAAATTTGTCTTGTTTAATAAAGGAAGCACTCCGTTAGCTAAGGCCAAAGAAAAAAGGTAATCAAGATTAAGTTGTTTGTCTAAACTACTTTCATGGAGAGTATGATTAAAGTAATCTTGAGAATAATCTAATAAAAATAAAAGTTCTTTAGATAAGTTTTGCAAGGGTTATTTCACCTCTATAAGTTCATATTTAAGCAGTTGTTGAAGTAAATTATCTAAGTCTTTTTCTAACTGCTCTTTTGAAACTTCATAAAGATCAAGAATTTTCTCAAAACTCTCTTGTGTACCAGAGTCTTTATGTATTTGTGAAAAAAAAAGACTTCCTATTGCGTCTAAGGCAAAATGTTCTTGTGATCGAATGTCTAAAAGAATACTTTCATTGTCAAATTCTTGAAACATAATGTAAGAGGGAAAACTAATAACTTGATTAAAGTTCATAAAGACTCTTTGTAATAGATTTGTTAAAAATATCTTCTTTGCTGATGTTTAAAACATGTTTGGAATGCGTACATATACTTTGGTAAACTTCTTCTAATCTGTTTAAATCCCATGGAATAGAGATCTTATAAACAGGAACAATTGCTGCAATTTTAGCAATTAATTGAAAAGAGTTGGCTTTATTTAGGGGTAGATTAAAGTCAAAATTATATTGTAAGGCTTTGAACTTATTAATCCCCTTTAATAAGACGAAGTTGATCTCATGTTTGGCTTCTACGGCTTGTAAAACATAAATACAGTGAAGGGGCATCTTCTCTTTTATAAAATTCTCTACAGATATGCCTAAGTCCTCCGTTTGACGGTAAGGTCTATGGTAGGGATAAGAAGAGACAGTCATAATCGTTTCATTCTCTTCTTTTAAAGCAACTCGGTCATCACTTAACATCGCATGCTGTTTTTGAATAAAATAATTACTTAGCGTTGATTTTCCACCAAAAGAGGGGGCGATAAACAGTACTGCTTGTTTATTAATCTCAACACCTCCTGCATGAATGAGTTCATATTTATTTTCAATTGTTAAATAGATAGGCATTAAGGTGTGTAAAAGCCAGTACTTTAAAAGTTTTGCATTTCCATTTTTATGTAAATCATAATAGATGGTAGAACTTCCTTTCTCCCAAAAAAGCTAAGAACATCATCTACCTTAAACATCCATTTTTGCTCAGAACTGTTTTTATCAAAGTTCTTATCCGTAGATAAAAAAACATCTCTTCCTTGATTATGATTATATTTTAAGGTTTCCTTATAAAACTCAGAAGGTATTTGTTTGGCTAGGATATGTAAAGAGGGAAGCTTGGCTTGTGCATTTTTATGTTCGATGAAGTCTTGATTAAAAAATATATTGTGGGCAAATGCTTGTGTATCAGTTATTTTCATAATATGTTTACTTTTTGTTTACTAATTAAATTAATTTTAATAACGAATGTTATATAATGCTAACTAATATTTTCATTAAAGGGGATAGGTTGGATGTAAAGTTAGATGCAGATATTGATGTTTCACGTCGTAAACTGTTAAAGAAGGCATATACTGCACCTGTAGTAATTGCATTAGGATCCATGACTTTTACAGCAGATGTAGATGCTTGGGGCGGTAGTCGTCATAGACATTTTGCAGGTTGTGGGCATAATGGTGGGGGAAGTTCTTCTTCAAGCCTAAGTGGTGGTCAAGGTTGGTGTAGTATGTGTAAGAGACATTGGCCATGTCGACATCATCCATAAAATTTACAGCCTTCTTTTTTAACTTCAAGTAATCTTTGTATTGCTTGAGGTCTTTCTTTAAGTTTTTCGTATTTACTATAATTAATGTTACAAAATAAAAGAATTTTAATACAACATGATTAAAAACAAGATTTTCTTAAACTTAAAACTATACAATATCGTATTCTAAATTTAGGAGAATTGTATGAAAAAAGCAATCGTATTAGTAGCATTATTAGGTTTATCTTCAGTAGCTATGGCAGACGCATTCCAGAAATGTGCTGGTTGTCATGGTGCAAACGGTGAGAAAAAAGCACTTGGTAAAAGTAAAATTATCAAAGACATGTCTAAAGCAGACATTGTTGCAGCGCTTCACGGCTACAAAGATGGTACTTATGGTGGTCCAATGAAAGGCCTTATGAAAGGTCAAGTAGCTGGTCTATCTGATGCTGACATTACTGCTATTTCTGAGAAAATCGGAAAATAGATTTACCTTATTAACAAACCTTTTGGGTTTGTTAATTTCTTCTTTAAACTTATTCCTCTGTATTTATAAAACCGATGTTCATTCAAGTTAATATACTTAAACCTTTTTGTTCTAATCCACCATCTTAGTAATAATATGATGTTTTAAATCTCTATTCTTAACGCCACTTTCTACTGCCTCTTCAAAAATATGAGATACTTTTTTTCTATTGTTTTTGTAATCAAAATGAGGAAAATGATTATTCCATGCTTCTAGAATCAGTTTTTTTGATACTTTTTCAATTAACCAACTTTTAAACAGAGCAAAAGCGGAGAAAAAGATAACAGTAAAACCTACGGACATAAGAATGAGGGCATGACAGTCAATTTTTGCTAATAGGGTATGCAGTAAAAAAGATATAGGTGTGGCAAGGGCAACTGCAAGAATAAAAAAGACAAGATAGAGTCTTCCGAGTCGGATTCGAAAGCCTTTCATATTGTATTCAAGGTTCATTCTGTCGTTATAAACTCTATTGGCATGCATTAACTCTTTAAAAAGCATGGGCTGTTCAGAAGTTTTAAATACGAAGGAGATTGTTTTTTTAGTAAGTAAAGAAAGAAGGCTCATTAAATTGTATCCATTATTTTTAAAGTATTATAGTATAATTTCTGAAAATGTTAAGGATAAGTCATGGCAAAAGCAAGCGCACGTCATATTGTAGTTGATAGTGAAGAAAAAGCAACTGCTCTAAAAGCAGAAATTGAAGCAGGAAAAGATTTTGCTGAAGCAGCAAAAGAAAACTCTTCTTGTCCCTCAAGTGCTCAAGGGGGAGAGCTAGGAGAGTTTGGTCCTGGTCAAATGGTTCCTGAATTTGATAAAGTATGTTTTCATGAAGCAGTGGGTGTTGTTCACCTTGTTCAAACACAGTTTGGTTACCATTTAGTTGAAGTTACTGCACGTTCATAAATAACACATCTACAATGTTTTGGCTCTTTTTTGGAGCTAAAACACCTTCTGTCACCTAAATTTTTAATAATATAGAATTATAGATATTTAATTAAGATATTATTCTAAAAAGATAAGGACTTTATATGTTTTCACAATTAGGTTTTTTCGGTACACGAGTACCCCTGTATTTAGATGTTGTTGGTGTCTATTTTGCACTTCTTCCTTTTTTAATGTTTATCTCTATTCGTTTTGCTATTAAAGGTGACATAAAAAAACATTATATTTCTCAGCTGTTTATGTTTATAGGTAGCTTGATTATGGTGGTGGTATTTGAGGTAGGAATGCGTCTTGCGGGTGGTTATGAAGAGTATATTAAAGACAGTACAATTTCGCACTCTTATTTTATAACTTTTTTAATTATTCATATTATTGTTGCCGTGCTTACGGTAAACCTCTGGTCTTATCAGATTATCTCATCCATGAAGATGTATAAAAATGGTGAACTTAAGGGAAAAAATGCCCTACGTCATAAAAAGTTAGCAAAAATCTTACTGATAGGGCTTTTTATAACATTAATTCAGGGTACTTCTATCTACTATTTTTTATTCGTTATGTAACTGGGTGAAGTTTCCTAGACTTTCACCCTTAGAAGTGATGTCTTGAAATTTATATATCTCAGCATTATCGAGTAAAAATTCTTTAATATCTTTAAAACTTCCCTTCTCTAAAATTGCTGAAGATGTCTTTTTCTCAATAAATAAAAACATTAAAGCAATTGTTGAAGAGGCAAAGTTAGCTATAAAAGCATCTTCTGAGCGGATAATATCATCCATAAAGTCTTCAAGTTTCTCTATGCCTGTTGCAACATTAACTAAAGGAATGTCACAATATCCTGCAATAAGACGGCTAAGATCGTCCTTATTCATAGGACGAATATAGGCGGTGTTATCAAGGGTACTTGCGAGCATATATCTTCCAATTGTATTATTAATAAAAGGATTAATATTGTCTTCAACAATATCTGTATTTGAATCAGCAAGGCTTAACATGGTGATTTCAATATTTAATGCCTCTTGGACTTGGTAATTTAAAAAACTAATCAGTGCATTAGCATCTCCTTTAAGCGGAGCATTTATAACAACAGCACTTAATCGTAAAAAAGCATCTGCTTCAATAACACGAGGTCCTTGTGGATATAAGTCTGCATCAAAATGAAGTCGATGATAGATACTAAAAAGATCTTCATTGTCTCCTTTTGTACTAATGAGCATGGCTTCAAGTTGAAGACCTTCTGATTGGGTAGGTAAGAGTAAAGAGAAGTATTTATCCTTGTGTACAAGTTCTAAATGGGGATGAATCTCTTGCAGTGCATTAAAGGTAGTGATAATATCGGGGTTATAGGTTGTGGGATAAGAAATAATAAGTTTCTTTAAAAAACTTCCTTCATCAGGGATGGCAAAGAGACCATTAATAATATTTGTATTTTCCATGGTGTATTTTAGACAAGATTGGTATAATTGCACCTTACTTTTAAAGAAAACAGGAAAATTTATGTTACAAATAATAAAAATATCTTTAGTTATGATTCTATTTTTTACCCTTAGTGGATGTTCGACAATGGAACATCCTGCACCCGTAATGAGTGTTAATGAGGTTGCCATTGATGGTTATGATGTTGTGGCTTATTTTAAAGAGCACAAAGCCGTAAAAGGCAATAAAAGCATTCAATACCATTATAAAAATGTAAATTGGTATTTTTCTTCACAAGAAAATCGTGATGCTTTTGAAGCAAGTCCTCAAAATTATTTTCCTGCCTTTGGTGGTTTTTGTGCTTATGCGTTAGCAGATGAAAAATTGATTAATTCTGATCCAGAACTCTGGCATATTCATAATGGTACACTTTTTTTATTCTCTAAAGGCAGTGGTTTTTTAGAGACTGATGATAAGAATAAAGAAGAATGGTTTAGACAAATCAGTCTTAGACTTCCTCTTGCTCAGGCTTATTGGAGTCTGATTAATAAAGCTACAAAAGAAGAAGAATAGAAAGAGATAAGAAAAGACTTTTTAAATGGAAGTTTTGATTAGGCTAGAGTGGTTTATTATAATGAACTCAACCTAGAAAAAAGATTTTTTATTCACAGATAGAACTTTTCATTTAAAAAGCTTTTAATGGTTATCTGTATTGTCTTGTATAAAAAAACTTTTTACTCTTTTTTCAAGCCAGAACTCGGGCTTAAAAAGGGTACCTTCAATAAAACCTACATGACCACCATAATTGCCTACCTCATAAAGTATAGAATTAGAAATTTCATCAGGTTCTGGAAATACAGAACTGGGCATAAAGGGGTCATCCTTAGAGTGTATAAGCAGGGTGGGAATCTTAATCTCTTTTAAAAATTGACGTGAACTGTTTTGCGTATAATATTCTTTTGCGTTTTTATAACCATGAACGGGAGCTGTGAAAATATCATCAAACTCATATATGGTTTTGATCTTTTTAACACGTGCCTCATCTAAGTCAAAGTCTGTTTTTAAGTCTAAATGTTTGACCTTATTTAAAAGAGATGATTTTAAATCTTTAAGTAAATAATGTTGATAAATCTTGGCAAATCCTTGGTCGATATAACGGGTACACTTCTCTAACTCTAAGGGTGCACTAATGGCAACTGCTGAATGAAGAGGGGACTTGTTTTTAAAAGAGGCTACGAGTTTTAAGAGCATATTGGCTCCTAAAGAATAACCTATTGCATGCAGTTTGGCTAAGGGGTACTTCTTTTGTAGATGATGGATAAGGGAGCTTGCATCTTCTATCTCTCCGGCATGGTACATACGTGCTTTTTTATTGGGTTTAATTCCACAACCTCTAAAGTGCATAAGAACAGAGTTAAAACCAATCTCTTCAAGAGTATTCATCATTCCACTAATATAGTGTGAATGAATGGAACCACCTAAACCATGAAAAAGAATAACGATATTTTTAGGCTGTTTGGGTTTTTTATTCCACACCAGCTCGGTAAAGTCTCCATCTTCAAAGCTGTACTCTTCTTGGTACAAGTCCCCTGTCTTAGTAGGAAGAAAAAGAGGAAGAATGGTTTGAACATGAGGGTTTTTTAAAAAAGTTGATGGATTAAACAAAGATTTCACAAGCCAAAGCAACGGGAATAGGGTCATGCAGTTTTATCTGAATGGTGTCATCTTCTTTAGTTTTAAAGAGTTGATAAGGTACATAAAGCAGACGGGCATTGAGTTTGTTCTCTTTAGTAAAGGCTTTTTATTCAATATGAATTCTAATGCCTGACTCAACAGGTGCATTAAAGTTTTCAGGAATACTCACATTAGACAAGAGCGCAAGAGCAGAAATTTTATCGAGTTTTGCCTCGTCTCTGAGTGTCTGCAAAAGGTACTCATAACGAAGAAAACCATCTGTTTCATCACTGTTTATACTTCCAATATTGTTATCATTATCTAAGACCATAGCAAAAGAGTCTAGGGTGTTTTCAGAGGTTAAAATCTTTGAAGCATACTCAATACATTCATCTAACATTACAAAAAGATGTTCATTATCCATAAAAGTCCTTGATATCTTTGCTTAGTCATTAAGCTCAATTAATAGTTATGATTATAGTATAATCTCGCAATGATAAACTTTAGCCTTAGTGATCTTCGCCATATTTGTGATAGTTCAACCTTTTTTAGCGCATATGATAGTAATGAGGCCTCTTTAAGTGAGGTGCAATCAGTAGAGATGGTAAGTGATGAAATCATGCTTATTAATGCGCGTACACAAGGTAAAAAACTTTATAAACAAGCCATTAATATATATGCTCAAGAAGAGGGCATTAAAATTATAGGTAAATGCTCGTGTGAAGTGGGTAGAAATTGTAAACATGTAGTTTCTGCTGCCTTATGTTATTTAGATAAAGAAGCCTTAAAAGAGCAAAATAAAGAGCTAAGAGTCAGCTCTTGTAAAGATGAAAAACATGATTGGTTACAGAGCTTAAAAAAGAGTTTTGAAGAGGCTGTTGAAAAAGAGTTTTTAACCTCCACTATAGTACTTTATGAGCTTCATTTATGCAAGTTAGGAAAAGAGGTTGAACTCAGTATCTTTACGGCAAGAGAGCTTAAAAATGGGGGTTATGGAAAAGTAAACCGTGGTCGTACTAACTCTTTGTTTAATAGCTTTAAAAAACCAGACTATCTGCGTGAAAATGATAAAGGCATTATAGAGATCTTTCAAGTTTTGAGTAAAGGAAAAAAAACAACAACACGCCTGCACGGAAAACTGGGGGCAATGCTCTTAAAAGGGGCGATTGAAACAGGACGATGTTTTTGGCAAAAAGGGCATAAAAATGCCCTCTGTTTTGCTGATGATAAGAACTTAGAGCTGGAGTGGAAAGAGGAGGATAAAAGGGCTTGTTTAGATTTCTGTCTTGATGAGAAAACCTATCTAATTCAAAGTGATCCTCTATATTATGTTAATACCAAAGAAAAAACAGTAGGGTATCTGCACAGTATGCTTACGCATGAACAGATAAATCTTATTTTAAAAGCTCCAAAAATCGAACAAGATGAAGTAGAAGACTTTGTGCTGGATATGGCTAAAAGTCTCCCCCAACTGCTTGTCAAACTACCTCAAAGTATTCAATTAGAAACAAAAGAAAACTCTGAAATAAGACCCCTTTTACATTTAAGTAATCTAGAGGGGCAAAATAGGCTTACCTTAGGTTTTAAATATGATGATATTTATCTCAAATATACCCCTCAACACAGTAGTTTTATAGATGCTTCACGTAAAATAAAATTAGAGCGTAACCTTGAGATAGAGAACTTTTATAATGAGAAAATTTTTAGGCTTGGTTTTGAAAAGAAAAATGCATTTTTTATCACTAAAGAGATGCACTTATGGAAGCATTTTTTAGAAGGTTTAGATGAACTGGAAAAAGAGGGTTTTGAAATTATAAAAGAGTCTAGTTTTAAGCTTAATTTTTCACATGTAAATAAGGTTGATGTAAAGGTTGAACAGAGCTAGCACTGGTTTGATGTAGGTATGCATATTAGGTTTGAAGACAAAAAACTACCTCTACTGCCTATCTTGTCGCAACTACTTAATAAGGGAATTGACCTAAAAAAGAGCAAAGAGGTCTATTTTAATCTTGAAAATGAGACCTATATCACGCTTCCTTCTAAGTTATTAGAACCTATTTTAAAAACCTTTTATGAGTTATTAGATAAGCCTAATAGTGAAGGCTTTAAATTGCGACCTTATGAAGCCAATGTAATGGAAAATTTTAAAAGTGACTTTTTTGATGTTCACGACAGCAGTACACTTAAAAAGATAAACAAAGAAATTAGAAAAAAAGAAAAAATTAATACCCATGCCAAAGGCCTCAAAGCGGACTTAAGAGATTATCAAAAAGAGGGTGTTGCATGGATGCAATTTCTTAGAAAATATGGTTTTGGTGGCATTTTAGCTGATGATATGGGTTTAGGAAAAACCGTTCAAACCTTAGCGCATTTATTGATAGAAAAAGAGTATGAACGTTTAGATAAAGCAAGTCTTATTGTTGCTCCCACCTCTCTTTTGGGTAACTGGAAAAGTGAAATTGAAAAATTCACTCCATCCTTAAGTGTTGCTCTATACTACGGCTCAAATAGAAAAGATATTTTGCTTAATATTAATAAATATGATTTAGTAATTACGACCTACACGCTTGTGAATCTCGACCGTGAAAAGTTAAAGAAACAGAAGTTTTATTATCTTATTTTAGATGAGGCTCAAAAGATAAAAAATGCAAGATCTGAGTCTGCCAAAGCCATTAAAGAACTTAATGCACAATACTTTTTAGCCTTGAGTGGAACACCTATGGAAAACCATTTGGGTGAACTTCATTCTATTTTTGATACGGTAATGCCAGGCTTTTTAGGTTCACTTTCGAGTTTTAAGACCTTGTACCAAACACCTATTGAAAAGGGTCAATGTGTACAAACTCAAAAACGGCTTAATAAGCGCATAAAACCCTTTATGCTTAGACGAACAAAAGACCTTGTAGCCAAAGAGTTGCCTCCTAAAACAGAGATAATACGAAGTATTACTTTTGAGAGTGAACAGGCACGTTTGTATGAGACGATTCGAGTGAGTATGGAAAAGTCAGTACGTGAAACGATTAAAACCATGGGCATTGGGGCTTCACATATCTCTATTTTAGCGGCACTTCTTAAACTTCGTCAGGTCTGTTGTGACCCTCGTTTACTTAAGATTGAGGAGGCTCAAAAAATTACAAAATCTGCTAAACTTCAGATGCTTATGGAACTGGTCGAAGAGTTAAAACAAGAGGGTAGGAAAATACTTATTTTTTCTCAGTTTACTTCCATGCTTGAGATTATTGAATCAAAAATGCTTGAAATGAACATCTCATACTCGTTGTTGACAGGATCTACCCTTAAAAGACAAGAAGAGATAGATGCTTTCAATAAAGGTAAGTGTGATGTTTTTTTAATAAGCTTGAAAGCCGGTGGAGTAGGGCTTAACCTTACGACTGCGGACACCGTTATTCATTATGACCCATGGTGGAATCCCGCAGCGCAAGACCAAGCTACAGACAGAGCTTATCGAATTGGTCAAGATAAACCTGTTTTTGTTTATAAACTTATTGTTGAAAATTCTGTTGAAGAGAAGATTGTTAAGATGCAGGAGGATAAAAAAGCCTTAGCCAATGCAATTTATGAAGGAAAAGAACAAGGTTTTTCTAAAATTAATGAAAAAGACCTGTTTGAACTCTTTAAATAAGCAAAATATTTTCTCTTTTCACCGAGGTATTGTGACGAAAGATGATGGTTTAGTGGGTTCTATTTTAAGTGAAGGACATAGGTTTAATAACCCTGTTGTAAAGTTAAACATTAGACGCATTAAATAAGTTATGGCATAATAAAATATCTTTTTAAAATGGATGTTTTATGCCTCAAGTGTGGATAGCCGTTACTGGCCTTATTATTCTTTTTCTGTTTTGGCGTCAGCTTGCGGTATTTAAGATACAAGGGAAGATTAATTATGCACCCTTAGTGCTTATAATTGGTTCTATCTCCTCTTTATCTCTGTTTATCTTCTCTTCGGGTGAACTAAAAAGCGATATTCAGTACGCGTTAATGCCCCTTCTTTTGTCATTAATTTTTTATATGTTGATGTATATTATGTATCAGTTTAAAGTGCATGATGTACGGATTCAACATAATGCTCAAGAACAGATGCTTTCTACTTTAATGGCAGATATTCATGGTTATTTTGGTGTCTTAGATGAAAAACTATCCTCGATTTCTAATGCAGAAGAAAAAACTTTAGAAGCGCTTGGACTTGCTGTTAAAAATGAATTGGTCTCTTTTTCTGCACTGTCTGTACGACAAGAACTTATTTCTAAAAAACTAGAAGATATGTATAACCAAGAAGAGGGTGCTTTAATGAATATTCAAAAGTTCTTGGAACAAGATGTTATGAACTTAGATAAGGTGGTTCATAGGCATATTGACATCTTACGAATTTCTGAGCAAGACCATTTTAATAAATTGCAAAATATACTAAATAGTATGAACAGTATGGAGGGTGTTGAAGATGCCCTTGTTATACTTACTAATAGATTAGACAAGATGGAAGAGGGCTTTAAACAAAGAGCCCTATCTCTTTCTGATGAGATGACAAAAGTTTTTAAAGCAAATTTAGAAAGTATGTCCAGCGATCTTCAAAATGCAAAACAGTTAAGTGAGTATTTGGGTCTATCTACCCAAGAATATGAGATGAAATTAGAAGAATTGCATAAACAAGCGAGTCTTTTACTTCAAAAGTCAGATACCATTCATGAAAGTATGGAAGATACTTATGCTCAAGCACAAAAGGTTCGTCCTGTATATGACTCTTTAAATGAACTGATTTCTCGTTTAATGGACATTTATGCGGAATATAAACATGCTAAAAAAGAGTTACATGTTTTAGCAGGGGAGCTTGGAAATGCTGAAGAGAGACATTTTGACATTATGGATAAAAAGATTGACGACTTAGGTCTTAAGATGCATGTTAAAATAGAAGCCTCTTTACAAGAGTTAAAAGAGCATTATCATATAGCAGATAAAGATGTTACTTCTACAGTAAAAACCCTTGCTGCTAAGGCGCAGTTACAAAAGAGTTATACTGAAGAATAATGTTCAGTATATGCAGGGTAAATATAAAATGCTAATAAAAAAGAACAAAAGTATACAAGGATTTTTTCTTTTTACTTTATTTTTTTTATGCCTAAGTTCGCTTCGTGGAGAGTCCTTAGTAAAACGAACACAGGTTTTGATGGGAACGTATGTTTCTATCTCTTTGACCCCTGATCAACTTAAGCGTTCAAAAGATGCTTTTGAACGGATTAAAGAGGTGGAATTAGCCCTCTCCTCTTATGCTCCTGAAGCTAGAATTTATCAACTTAATCATCAGCACCGAGTCTTTTTAGTGCAAGATACTTATGAAGCCCTTCTTCTTTCTCAAAAATATTATAAACAGACGGGGGGCTATTTCGATATTACTATAGGGTCTATTACTAAGGGGCTTTTTCATTTTGGTGAAGACGAACGCATACCCAGTAAAGATGAACTTAAGCGGGCTAAAATTGATTTTAAGGGTTTACACTTTACCTCTGAAGATGCGTGGATAGATAAGGATGTTGTTATTGATCTAGGTGGAATGGGAAAGGGTTTTGGTGTGGATAAAGCGGTAGAAGTTTTGCAAGGTGTACATAAGGCTGTTATTGCTTTGAGTGGAGATATTTACTGTATTGGTGTGTGCAAAATGCAGATACAAAACCCTTTTCAAGAGAAGGTTCTTGCCGATTTTAAGATGGAAGATATGGCGATCTCAAGCAGTGGTAATTATCGTCGTTTTATAAAGGAGGTAAAATATAATCATTTGATTAATCCTAAAAAGAGAGAACCTCAAAGAACCTTTGCCTCAATAACACTAATGTCAAAGACCTATCTTAATAGTGATTTAGATGCTTATGCAACAGCAGCCTCGGTTATGCCATTAACTACAGCACTGAAATTTTTAAAACGAATGAATATAGCTTATTTTTTAGTTACTAATGATAAAAGACTTATTATTAATAAAAAGTTTAAGAAACTGACGCAGAACTTGAAGCTATTCTTGCCCTTAAAGCAACAAGAAAGAGAATATATAAGAGTCCTGCCATTAAGATTTCAAAACTCCAAAACGCAATGACTTTAAACCAAGCAAAAATTTCAAAACCGTAGATAATTAAAAAAGGTGAAAAGATATCTACACTTGCAAAAAAGAAGAGCCCAAAGATAATAAATTGTTTCTGCTTTTGAGAAATTATCTTAGTAAAAAGTAGAAAATGTGCGTAAACAAAGATGGTTAAAGAGATTGCCATAAAATGAGGCACTGCTGTTTCAAGCAGACCTTCAAAACTCTTTTTCATAATAAAAAGTTCTTCATTTCCAAAAAAATATGTAAAAACTTCTGAAGGGCTCAGTCCATATTTTAAAATAAAAAGCCAAATACCCGTACTTAGTTGTAAGCTTATGAGCCCAATGGCGAGAACTAAGAGCAGGTAGTACAGCTGTTTAGGAATCATGTTGATTCAAAAAAAGCTCAATTAAGGTTAGAAGTAGGGCATACACACCTACAAGGTGCCAAATTATAGTTCCATAAAAAAAGATATACACAAAAAACTGAGCAAGGAAATACGTAGCTAAGAGGGCTAAGCTTCCTAAAAGAAGAGAGCTCATGGAAAGTATGATAATGATTTTTTTATGTGTTCTTTTTAAATTAAGACGAAGAACAATTGCCATACTTGTAAAGAGTGCCATAATGGCTAAAAAGAGTGAAATATGAAAATGTTCAAGTAAAGAAAGAAGGCTTAGCGGTTCTAGAAACTCTTCTTCATTACCCTTTAGGGTTGAAATCACGGCATCAGGGCTCTCTCCAAAAAAATATGTAAAATAAAAGAGATCACCTGTAAAATAAAAGAGTAATAAAAAAGAGTAAAAACCAAGAAGCAAAACAAAGTTTGGATTAGCGCGTAAGCTTTTAGAGACAAGAAATTTCATATCTTACTTTTTATACTTGACTTCATAAATAGCTAAGGCTATACGAGCAGAGTTGGTAGCGGCTCTTGCTGACATTGTTGCTGCTGTAATGGAAGGAATCTCTTTTCCTACCGTAAGAGTAGGCTTAAGTGTTTTATTATTTAAAACCTGTATCCAACTCTTAGAAGGCAGGTATTCCATAGGCTCATTAAAGGCAATAATCTCAATGGTTTGTAAAATACCCTTGGTATTAATAATAGAAAGAATAGCCGTATCTTTAGAACGAACCTTTGATAAAACCAAAATACCGTAAGCTAAAAGTTCCCCATTCTTAGTAATACGAAAGGTTTTGTAGATTTTTGTTTTGAGTTTATGTTGTGCCAGTTGAGTGACTTTTTTTGCTTCATCTGAAGTGAGTAAGATACTCTTTTTTTCAATCTTAATGCCTTCACCAAAGTGCAGTTTCATCGCCTCAAAGGGTGAAATTAAAAGCTTTGCTTGTAGGCTTAAAGAGAGAAGTATAAGTAGAAAATATTTCATTGTGTTTTACTTTTTTGTGAATTATATCACAAGACAGAGTGAGCCTGTCTTGATGATGGACAAAATAAATATCTTTATTAAAAGATAAATCCTAGGCTTAGACTAAAAATATCTTGATCTTTGTTTGTTGCAGCAGAGTCTTTATATTGTGTCATTGCATAATCGGCTTTAAGCACAACTTGTTCATGAGGGTAGAAGTTAATACCAAAGGTAGTGGTCGTACTTTCTGCATTAACATCTACACCAATAGAGTTATTGTTAGCATCAACAACAGAATCTGTTGGATTAATATAATCATATTGAATAAATACAGGCATCTTATATTCAGAATTTACAAGATTAAGCACGTTGTACTCTACATTTACATAATAACCGTCAGCCTTATCAATGGATTTTGATGTTGCTGGAGTTATTCCATCTTGAAGAAATACTGCTCCAGCAATTTTATTGGCATCATTAATTTTAGTTGCTGTGTACATTGCTTTGAACTTAAAACCAGAATGTTCATAGGTGGTATGGAGGTCATACATACTTATTGTTGCACCTGAAACAGAACCTTGTGTAGCTGAACCGTAGTATAAAGAAGCTCCTATTAGAAGCCCCGGTGTACCACGATAATCTATACGACCTACAAAGGCAGCATTATTAAAGGTTGATTCTTTTGATGAACTTGTACGTGCTTGGCGAATCTGTTTTTTATTACCACTTTGATCATTATTTAAATCAAGGGCTTGAATAATACCCGCATTATAGGTAAAGCCACTCTGACCAATACTACCATAGCTAAGAAACCCGTTTGCATTCCATGTTGAAGGAATTAAGTATTTTTCAACATTAGGACGCTGTACTGTGTTAAATAAAGTAGGTTCATGTTGGAGATTGGTAATACCCATAGGCACTAAAATATTTCCAATCTGGAGATTAAAGCTATCACTTAACATGAAATCAAGGTACATAAATTCAATCTTAGCCTCACCTGTATTGTCTCCACCTGTTGCGCCACCATGCTCAAACTCAAGTTCAACATTTAGAACAATATTGTCATTAAAACGGTAACCGATATAAGGAACAAAACGGTAAACATCAGCAATATTATCAGCATCTTCTTTATTAGCATAAAACATCTCTCCGTATCCACCAATTGATAAAGGTGATTTAGATGTGTATACCTTTGATGCTGCAGCTCCCATACCGTTGTGTGAGAAGTCAGTATCAACAACATTAAAGTTAAAACCTGTTTGAAGGTTTGCGGTCTCTTCAAGTAGGGTATCTGCTTTTTCAGAATTACTTTGAATATTTTTTTCATTTACAGCTGTTTTCTCCTCATAAGCAGAACTCTTATTTTCCATTGCGTCTAAACGTTGTGTTAATACCTTGAGTTGTGCTTTTAAAGCATCCGTTTGTGTGTCTGCGAACAGACTTGTTGATATAGCTGAAACGACAGCTAAAGATAGTAGTGTTTTTTTCATAATGCAATCTCCCAATTACAACTGATAATTATTATCAGTATCTATTTTATAGGCGAATCTTACTGATATTTATAATCAATGTCAAGAGTAATGATAATTATTATTATAATTTAGCTTTGTAAAGTGAGTAAAAGAAGTTGAATGTAAATGGTCCTGTTTAGAAAAGTGCCATATATAGAAGGTAAGGATAGAGCATAATACCCATAGTCAGCATAACAGGATGAAGAGGTTGTTTTAGCATAACATGTATCTCATCAGAAATATCTTGGCTAATAAAAAGTTTTTGAATAAAAATAATTTTTATAATAATATCTATACTCTTAATAATAAGTATACTCAGAATCCAAGGGTTGTAGTGGGTTAGATAAAAGAGATAGATACTTAAAATATAACTAGGATGCATCATATACAAAAGATAAGGGCTCTTCTGATAATACGCATATATTTTTTCCATCATGGCTAAAAGAGTGGCTGATTTTTGCCAAATGAGTTCAAAAAGCTCTGAGAGTAAAAAAAGAATAAAAAGTAAAAGTTCTGTTTGCATGCACAATGATAGTATAATTCCATATTAAAGGAAATTAATGTCACTATTTTATAGCAATGAAGAGGGTGGACGTGTCTGTGTCAACGATTTTTACCCTGAAGAGAACATATATGAGAGTAAAGAGATCCTCTTATACACATTTATTAAGTTTGATGGAGATGATGAAGAGTTACTTATTATTGAGCAAAAACTATTAGATTCATTAAAAAAATTAAATGTTGATTATGTAGGTTGGCAATTGAATGAGGGCTGGTTAGAATTTTATTTTTATGCTGAGATTGCTAAGGGTTTTGAAAATGCTGTAAATGAGGCTTTAAAACCTCAGTATCAATTTGAAACAGGTAATAGAAAAGATAAAAAGTATGAAACCTATTATAAGATGTTAATGCCCAATACTCAAGAATATCATAATATCCAAAGTGAAGAGATTATTAATGATTTAGAAGAAGCAGGGGATAACTTAAGTCTTGAACATCGTATCGAATATCATGTTATGTTTATGACCTCTTCTCAAAGAAAACGTTTTATTAGCTCTATAGAAGAGGATGGTTTTAGTTTTTTAAATGACTTTTTAGATGAGAAGGCTGAAGATGATTATGTATATGGGCTTGTATTTACAAAATTATCTGCAGTTAATGTTGAATTACTTAATGAACAGACAAAGATGTTTTTTCCTATCATTGAAAGAGAACATGGAAGATATGAAGGCTGGGGAACAGATTTCGTTGAAGAGGTAAAAGAGTAAGAACAAGACTCTAAAGTAGCATCTGTAAATAGATGAAAAAACATCATAAAATCTTTTATTTACTAATAAATGGATATATTTATGGTGATAAAATACTATTTCTAGAAAATATTCAGTCTAAATATAAAAAAATAAAGAGGTAGAAAAAAATAAAATTTACTTTATAAGCTCATATATAGGCTTTTAGTAGAAGAAGATACCGATTTTGAACTAATAAGACAGGTATCTAATACATAAAAGTGTAAAGTGACACTTGACACTTATTGAATAATTTGGCATACTTTCTAAATATTAATTATTTAGGAGAGCCTTATGTCAATAAAAATGGCAAGTTTAATGAAGGAAACGGGAGAAACCCGTTCGACACTTCTTTTTTATATTAAAGAGGGTTTATTGCGTGAACCTCAAAAGCCTAAACCTAATGTACATCTTTATGATGATGACTCCATTGAACGGGTGCGTTTAATTAAAACACTTCAGAATCAACTTCATTACTCCATTACCCAAATTAAGCAGATTTTTGATGATAATCATTTTGATTTTAGTGCAGGAGTAGAGGGTTTAGTGCAAAAATTAGATCTTTTTACAGGGGTGCGTGAACGCCATTATAAAAGCCTTGGTAATGCTCTTGAGGTATATGACTTAGATAAAAAAACGCTTCTTAGTTATGTAGAGACAGGACTGCTTGAGATGCATGAGGGGTATTTTTCTGATGAATCGTGGAAAAGTCTACAAATCTTAAATGATCTTCAAAAATGTTCGAAATCACCTAAACTGCTTAAAAACTATCTCAAATGTGCAAAAGATTTAGCTGTGCTTGAATTTAAACTTGGACGTGAGCTGATAGAAAAAGATAAGACAAATAATGCACAGGAATTGTTTTTAGATCTTATTCTTACCCTAAAACCTTATATCTTTAACTTACAAACTAAAAATGAGCACAAAAGGAGAACAGATGTCTAGTATCTGGAAAGTCACGGGGTTTATTCCTTATATAGTTGTTGTATTTTTAAATGCATTTACAGACTTAGGTCATAAGATTATTATACAAAACACAGTCTTTAAGATTTATGATGGTCAAACACAGATTATATTAACGGCTATTATAAATGCTCTTATTTTAATTCCTTTTATTTTACTCTTTTCACCGTCTGGTTTTATATCTGATCGCTTTTCAAAGGCCAAAGTGATGCGTGTGGCTGCTATTGCCGCTGTTATTATCACCTTAGGTATTACGGCTTCGTATTATATGGGCGCTTTTGAGTTAGCCTTTTTTCTCACCTTTATTTTGGCAGTTCAATCAGCAATTTATTCACCTGCAAAATATGGTTATATTAAAGAATTGGTAGGAAATAAACATCTTACCCTTGGAAATGGTGTGGTGCAAGCTGTTACAACGGTAGCAATTCTTCTTGGAATTTTTGTTTATTCAGTCTTTTTTGAAGGTTTTTTAGATGAAAAGACTTATAGCTCTAGCAAAGAGATACTTGAACATATCGCACCTATTGGCTGGGCTTTAGTAGTGGGTTCTATTATTGAATTAATTTTAGCTTATACCCTTCCTATCACCAATATAGGTTCTGAACGTCGTTTTGATATTAAAAAATATTACACAGCAACGTATCTCAAAGAGAATATAAAAATCATCTCTAAAGACAGTCTTATCTTTCATTCTATTATTGGACTCTCCCTCTTTTGGTCAGTCTCTCAAGTGGTATTAGCAAGTTTTCCTGCTTACGCAAAAGAGAGTTTAGATATTAGTAATACTATTGTTGTTCAAGGGATGATGGCATTAGCGGGGTTTGGTATTGTACTGGGTTCTATAATTGCAGGTAAGGTCTCTCGAAACTATATCGAAACAGGAACAATTCCCTTAGGTGCCTTAGGTATTTCAGCAACACTTTTCTTTTTACCAAATATTGAAAGTATATCTGTGCATGGTTTTAACTTCTTTCTTTTTGGTTTTTTTGCAGGGCTTTTTATTGTGCCCTTGAATGCACTTATTCAATTTAATGCACCAAAAAATGAGTTAGGTTTAATTATTGCAGGTAATAACTTTGTTCAAAACGTGACAATGACCTTCTTCTTAGGGCTTACAGTTGCTTTTGCCGTTTGGGGTATTAACAGCATTGGCTTGTTTTATATGATGCTTATAGTGTCTGTTCTTGGCTCTATTTATGTATTAAGAGAAATTCCTCAATCTTTGGTGATTTTTCTAATGGCCTCTTTGATTTCTCGACGTATTAAATTGGAGGTACTTGGTTTTAATAATATTCCTCAAAGTGGAGGGGTTCTTCTTTTAGGTAATCATATCTCATGGTTAGATTGGGCAATTATTCAAATGACAATGCCTAGACGGGTTCGTTATGTAATGGACAGAGCCATTTATGAGAAGTGGTATCTTAAAATCTTTTTAGATTTTTTTCAGGTTATTCCAGTGTCAAGCCGTGGGGTTAAAGAAGCTGCTTCAAAGGTGAATGAACTTCTAAATGCAGGTGAGGTTGTTTGTATCTTTCCTGAAGGAAGTATCAGTAGAAATGGGCAGTTAGGTGAATTTAAACGTGGTTTTGAACTGATGGCTAAGGATGCAGATGCGGTGATTGTTCCTTTTTTCCTTCGTGGAATGTGGGGCTCAAAACTTTCTCGATCATCCTCAAAATTTAAAGAGGCTAAAAAAACACGTCGTCGTGAGGTGATTGTTGCTTTTTCAGAGGCTATTGATATTAGTAGTTCAACAGCAGAAGTAAAACAGAAGGTTTTTGAACTCTCTTTTACTTCATGGGAAAAATATACTCAAGAGTTGCCTTCAATGCAAGAATCTTGGGTAGACACAGCATCTAAGTTAAGTTCGGAGTTTTGTATGGCTGATTCTAAGGGAGCCAGTCTCTCTTATACCAGAGCCTTAAGTGCAACGATTTTGTTTTCTCGATTTGTTAAGAAAAATACAGAAGATAATATTGGTATATTAATGCCAACAACAACGGCAGGAGCTATTATTAATATGGCAACGCTGATGAGAGGAAAAACGGTGGTTAACTTAAACTATACGGCTCCTGTAAGTTCTGTTGCTTCAGCAATTGAAAAAGCAGAGATTAAAACAGTATATACGGCTAAACAGTTTATGACGAAGTTAGATGCAAAAGGGTTTGATACCAAGGCCTTACTTGAGGGGGTAAATGTTGTTTATCTTGAAGAGTTAAAAGAGAAAATATCTAAGTTTTCTGCCATAAGTATTTTGATCTTAATAAAAATCTTACCGGCATGGTTAATTAAGCTCTTGTATATCAAAAAAGTTCCTAATGACAGTGTTGCTGCAATCTTGTTCTCATCAGGTTCTGAGGGAGAACCCAAGGGTGTGATGCTAACCCATCAAAATTTTATGTCAAATGTTAAACAGATTTCTGATATTTTAAATATGAGAGATGAGGATGTTGTTTTGGCTTCACTGCCTCTTTTTCATGCCTTTGGTCTTACGGCAACAACATGGTTACCTCTGATTGAAGGTGTTCCAATGGTCTGCCATCCTGATCCCACTGACGCTGTTGGTGTTGGTAAGGCAGTGGCAAAATTTCAAGCCACGGTTATGTTTGGTACATCAACATTTTTTAGATTGTATACAAAAAATAAAAAGGTGCATCCATTAATGTTTGACTCTATTAGAATGGCTGTTTCAGGGGCTGAAAAACTAAGCCCTGAGGTTAAAGAAGCATTTCAATCGAAGTATCATAAAACCATTTTAGAAGGGTATGGGGTAACAGAGTCTGCACCAGTAGCGAGTGTAAATCTTCCTGATGTTTTAGAAACAGACAGTTTTAGTATTCAAGTGGGTAATAAAGATGGAAGTGTTGGTATGCCGCTGCCGGGTACTGCCTTTAAAATTGTTGACCCCTCTACGCTACACGAGTTAAGTGCTAATGAAGATGGTTTGATTCTTATTGGTGGTCCTCAGGTAATGAAGGGTTATTTAAAAGATGAACATAAAACACAAGAGGTGATGGCAGAAATAAAAGGTTCGCACTGGTATAAAACAGGAGATAAGGGGCATATTGATGAAGATGGTTATTTATATATCGTTGATCGTTATTCACGTTTTGCAAAATTAGCAGGAGAAATGGTTTCTTTAGGCAGTGTAGAATCCGAAATTCACAAGGTAATTAATAATGCTGATGTGGAGTTAATTGCAGTGAATCTTCCTGATGAGAAAAAAGGAGAAAAGGTGATTTTACTGATTCAAGGTTATGATAAGGTATCTGAGCTGAAAAAAGCCCTTGTTGATTCAGGCATGAGTTCATTAACGATTCCTTCTGAGATTTTTGAAGTTGAAAATGTACCTAAACTGGGTTCAGGTAAGAGTGATTTTGCAGGAGCTAAAAAATTAGCGATGGAGTTAACAGGTGCTAAGTAATCCTTATAAAAATATTACTAAAGTTACCCAAAATAGAAAAATATATATACAGGCTTCTCATCCTCAAGAGATTTGGAAAGATGTTGTAGAAAAAGATCTTAAGTCTATAAAAGAGTTGTGTACGGCAATGAGTCAACTGGTATATGAAGTAGGTGTATCTAAGGTTTTAGTTCATTTTAGTGCGAAACTACTGTATAACCTTGTATACAGATGGTGGGGGCATTATGTGAAAGAGAGTGATTATTTAGCCTCACAATGCTCTTTTATGTCAAACTCACTAATGGCTTTTTTGCAAAGACAGTACACCTTATCACATATGGGGTGCTCTGTCGTGATGATTTGGGATTCGAAAAAAGAAGAGATGGTCTGTTTTAGATCCTTAGACTGGAAGGGTGCTGATGATATTGCTTGGTCTACAAGACATTTTTCATTTATTAATAAAGAGGGCTCTGAAATAGCACAAATTGCAGGTATTACGGGTATGGTAGGTGTTTTAACGGGAGCTAAAAAAGGTTTTTCTGTTGCCATCAATTATGCGCCAAAGAAACGTTCGGCTAAATTTAAGTCTGACCCTACATTTTTAATTCGTCAACTGCTTGAAGATGAGAATATAAATAGTTATGAAAAAGCGATGAAAAATATAGAGTCTTGGGAGTTGGGTTCTCCTTGTTTTATTAGTTTGTGTGGTGTGAAAAAAGGAGAAGCCTGTGTGATTGAATTGGGAAGTAAAAAAGTACATATTCGTACAATGGGAGAGAAAAACTTTTTAATTCAGACCAATCATTATGATTTAGAAACTTCCCCTTTTGTGGAACATAATGAAAAACCCTATATGAAAGAGATGCGTGAAAAGCAGTGGTATGAATCTGAGTTACTTAAAAATTCTCAAAAACGAGAAAAAATCTTTAAACAGAGTCTGTCCAAACCTCAAGAAGAAGATATTCAGACCTCTCTAATCTCATTATATAAAGAGGTTCCAATTTTAAATTATGAGACAGCACAATGGGTTTTCATGCAGCCTAAAAATGGGAATGTGGATGTTTATAGCTGTATAGATAAATAAAAATAACTTATATGTGTGCATATACTATTACTTATTTATAGTAATATATAAGTATAATAAAAGATTATCTTTCTTTCATTGACAAAGTGAAAAATTAGGAGTACTATTATTAACTAAGCTTATCGAATAAGCTAAATGTGAAAATAAGTTGTTATCACTTATTAATAATGGGTTTTTAGGAAGGTTATGGAAACTCCAAATACTACTAAAAGAAGAAACTTTTTATTAAAAGTTATCCATGGGGTAGGATATTATGCCTTTGGTACTGTGGCTTGGGGTGTTTATCTTAAGCAGTCTCAAGCCAATTCAGACGTTTTACGTCCCCCTGGGGCATTAAGTGAGGCGGACTTTGTCAAAACCTGTATTCGTTGTGGAATTTGTGTAGAAGTCTGTCCTTATGATGCCTTAAAACTTTCTAAAATTACTGACCATGTCTCTTTGGGCACTCCTTTTTATGAACCTCGTAAAGATCCATGTCAGATGTGTATTGATATTCCTTGTGCCTCTTCTTGTCCAACAAGGGCACTTGAACTTAAAAACCTTATTCGAGATGATGTTTTATCTATTAATAATGCAAAAATGGGGCTGGCTCTGATTAATACACAGACCTGTCTTGCTTATTTAGGTTTGCAATGTACCTTATGTTTTCAAGCCTGCCCTCTCACGGGTGATGCTATTAGTCTGTTTAAAGAGCGAAATACACGCACAGATATGCATGCTTTTTTAAAGCCTGTGGTACACCCAGATGTGTGTACAGGCTGTGGAATGCGTGAACATGCCTGTCCTACCACCTATCCTTCAATTTTTGTAAAACCTCTGTCCTCTATTTCAGGAGATATTGGTTCACATTATATTGTGGGTTGGGAAAAACAAGATGAGAGCAGGGCACGTGAAAGTGCAGGAGACTCAAATATGAAAAAAACCCCTAGAAATGAAAAGTCAGCCTTAGATAATGTGAATGATGTTGATGGGATTTTGGAGGGGTTATATGATTAATTGGTTCTTTCATCATCGTTTTTATATAGCACGCAGGATGACACAAACACTTATTTTATTGGCATACTTTGGTTCAAATTATTTTGGGTGGAATACTATTGTTGGAAATCTCTCTACGGCTCTTGTTTTTGGAACTATCCCTTTATCTGACCCTTTTTCTACCTTACAAATGTTTTTTGCAGGTGCTGTTATTACAGTTGATATAATGATGGGAGTGGGAGTTGTAGTCTTTTTTTATTCGGTAATAGGTGGACGTTTTTTCTGTTCTTGGGTGTGCCCTATTAATATTGTAACTGAAACGGCGACTTGGGTAAGAAATATTTTACCCTTTAATACCGTTGATGTCTGTTCACCACTTCCTCAAAGTACACGTACATGGATGATAATCATATCTTTTGTGCTTTCGTATATTTTCTCTTTAGCCGCGTATGAGATGATTAACCCCATTGGAATAGCACACAGAGGAATAATATTTGGTTTTGGTATGGGCTGGGTACTTCTTTTGGCCATATTCTTATTTGACCTTTTTTCTCAAGAATATGCTTGGTGTGGGCATATCTGCCCTGTAGGTAAATTTAATGCCCTTCTTGGAAAATATTCATTAATCAAGGTTGTTCATGATAAAGATAAATGTGTTAATTCATTAGAGTGTTTTAAAGCCTGCCCAGAAGTACAGATATTAAATATGGTGGGGCATAAGTCTGCAACCATAACCGGCTCATCTTGTCTTAAATGTGCACGCTGTATAGAGGTGTGTGAAACAGGTGCTTTTGAATTTTCTGTAGTGGGCATAACCAAACAATTGAGGGATGATAAATGATTAAAACAGTAGTATTGATATTTTTATTAGTAACAGGGCTTTTATCTGAAGAGATAAAGCCTTATCGCTATCTTAGTGCCAGTGAAGCCGTTTCTGATTTTATAAAGGTAAAAGATATTTTAGTTGTTGGAACAGAAGAGGGTACAGTTGAAGTCTATGACCTTACAACAGACACCTTAATAGATAAGGTTTCACTTCCTAAATATAAGGATATATTGGGTGATGATATGCGCTCTTTAATTCTTAGTGTAGATTACCGTAAGGGAAGGATTTTATTTATAGCTAGGGTGATTGATGGCTATAGAGAGCTGTATCTTTATGAGAATAAAATCTTAACAACTCTGATTGGAATAAAAGAAAAAACTACGGTGCAAAAGGTGATGTTTGTAGATGATAATATTGCCTTGATTCAGAGTATGGGAAATGAGATTATATTATTTGATATTAAAGCTAAAAAAAGAATCTTATCTAAGCAGTTGAACTACTCAAGCTTTTCTGATTTAACCCTAGATGAGGAACATAAATACATTTATACAGCAGATGAAACACCTATGATTACAAAAATGGATGTTAAAACATTTAAAATTTTAAAAGAGTACAATAAAGCCAACAAAAGAGATATTGTTTCTATTGATTTTAAAAATGAAATATTACTCAGTGGGGGAAAAGATAAACGTGTGATTGTTTACAGAAGTTTAGAAGAATACACGATGACTAAGGGACAGTTTTTTATCTATAGTGTTGCTTTAAATCCTCAGGCAACATTGGCTGCATTTATGAAAAATGAAGAGAATGATATTTCAGTTGTAGATATTAATACTATGCAAGAAAAGTATCTTCTTAAAGGGCATAATCAGACGATAATAAAGATAGATTTTTTTAATGAAAATGAGTTGATTAGTGCAGACGAACGTAACAAACTCATGTTTTGGAAGTTAGAATAAAAGGGGCTCTTTTTTAGGCTTGATACGCATCAATCTTCTTTTTAACTAATGTTTTGTATAATCGCGGTTAATATTTAATATAGGGGAAAGCCGTGAGTCACGAATATGCACGATATGAAGATATAGATAAAGAACAATTACAAATTGATATTGAAGAGATTAAAAAAAATTTAGGTCCAGTAGGGCAAGAAGATTTTGAGCATTTACTTAAGTTAGAAAGATGGCAAAAAATCCTGACGTACGGGGGCTTTTTCCTTATTTATATCATTAGTGCTCTTGAACTTTCTTATGGTTTAAGTGGTTTTGCTTTCTGGTTTTTAGCCCTTATTTCTGCGGTAATGATTGGTGTGGGAAATGTAGCACGTTGGGCAGATGTAACACATCCTATTTTACATGGTGCTTATGATAAGGTGCCTAATATTCCTCATAAATATACAAAATCAGGTTATGCACGCGGTCTTAACCGTTATTTTCATTGGTTAGATTGGATTAAGCCTGAGGCCTGGGAATATGAACATAATATTATGCACCATTATCATTTAGGTGAGGCAGATGATCCTGATAATGTTGAACGTAATATGCAATGGTTAGTGAATTCTAAAATTCCTATGGCTATTCGTTATGTTATTGTATATGCTTTTGCCGGAATGTGGAAATACCTCTATTATGCACCCAATACGCTTCGTATCTTAGAAAACAAAGAGCGTAGAAAGAAAAATTTAGAAGAGGTTTCTGATTACGAGTGGTCTCCTTTTACTAAAAATGGGTATGAACTCTGGACAAAATATATGCTTCCTTATGGGCTTGTAAAGTTTGTATTTTTCCCACTGTTGTTCTTACCTTTAGGCACAACGGCAGTGTTAAATGCCTTTATTATTTTAGTAATTTCTGAATTTGTTGCTAACTTACACTCATTTTTAGTAATTGTACCTAACCACTCAGCAGACGATATTTATATGTTTAGTGAACCACACCAAAGTACAGGTGAGTTTTATCTAAGACAGATTATGGGTTCTGTTAACTACAATACAGGTTCAGACCTTATTGATTTTGCACACGGTTTTTTAAATTATCAAATTGAACATCATCTGTTTCCTAATATTCCACACTCTTTTTATCAAAAAATGCAACCTATTGTAAAAGAGGTGTGTAAAAAACATAATCTTGAATATAGACAAGAAAGCGTATTTAAACGGGCTTACATGACTATTGAACTTATGGTGGGTAAAACACAGCCTTTAAGAGTAGATGGGATTTAAGTCTCCTCTCCTTCTTCTTGTAAATTCTAATTATTTATCACAATTTAATCTCATAAAACCGCTAATTCCTAATAATTGACAGCTGTCAAGACTTCTTATTTTTAGCCTGATAAAATTCAGTCTAATAAATAAAAAGGACTCCCAATTATGAAAAGTTTATTTTCTCTTTTAGTACTTGTTTTTACACTCTTTGCTTCTTCCGAGTTTGCAGATACTGCCTCGTGTAAAAAATGTCACCCTACCATTACGACTGAGTTTGAAAGTTCTATGCACAAACATGCGTCAATTTATGAGGATAAAATCCATAAGGCTATTTGGGATAAACATCCTGCAAAAGCTAAGGGTAATTATAAATGTGCAAAGTGTCATACACCCAATGCAACAACACAAGAGCAAGCACGTGAGGGGATCACATGTTTAAGTTGTCATACTATTTCTAATGTTGAAAAACATGCCCAATCAAATAAAAATGTGTATACCACTAAGCCAAAGACCTTTTTCTCTGCAGAACAAGGAAGAGAAACAGAGGTTGTTAAATATAAAACTGTCAGCTCTTGGTTTGGGATGAATAAAACAACGGTAGGTTCTGCGTATCATGATATTGATTATACCAATGAACAGTTTTATACGGGTGAGATGTGTATGGGTTGTCACTCTCATAAACAAAATTCTCATAAGTTTGCCGTATGTGAAACAGCAGATGCTGGTGCAAAAAATACAAAACAGAACTGTATTACTTGCCATATGCCCAAAATTGATGGAACAGCAACAACAGTAAGACAGAGTGCACAGCACGCTTATCATGGTTTTGCAGGTGCGCATGTGTCTACAAAAATGTTAAGCAAGTATCTTACACTCTCTTATATCAAAGAGGCAGATAAGTTTAATATTATTATTGATAACCAAGCCCCTCATGACCTGATGAGTCATCCTCTTAGAGTTGTTCAGTTATGTGTGATACATACAAGAAATGGTATACACACAAATCTTAAAACACATACCTTTGTAAGAGTCATTGGACACGAAGGCAAACCTGATATGCCATGGTTAGCTACTGAGGTTATTAAAAACACAATGATTAAAGCAAAAGAAAAACGTTTAATCTCTTTTGATAAAGAACTTAAATCAGGTGACCAGTTAGAAGTTGTTCTTGGTTTTTATGTTGTGAACCCTAAGGTACTTAAAAAATTAGGTCTTGAAAATGAAAAGTCTTTAAAAGAGTTCACTGTTTTACAAAATAAGAATTTTACTATTAAATAGATCAGACCCTTATTTTCCCTCTCTTTTTTGAGAGGAGTTTTCCTCTTTATTAAGCACTGCCTTTAAAATACACTATAATTACACATCTTATTAACTATACTATTCTCACAGGAAAAACAGTGGCTTTAAATAAACCCAAATATACACTTTTTAAAAATACAACATATGCTTTAGAAGGTTTAGTAGATATTACTAAAAATGAATCTTCTTTTAAATTACAAATTTTGCTTTTTGTCGTTATGAATATAGTGGCGTGGTTCTTAGCGCTACCTTTTCACCTTCAGGTGATTTTATCTCTGTCTCTGTTTATACCTATTATGGCAGAGGTGACAAACTCTTCTATTGAACGTGTGGTTGACTTAGTAACACTTGATTATCATGAGTTAGCAAAACGGGCTAAAGATGCAGGGGCAACCCTTGTTTTTCTGAGTTTGATTTTAACAGCATGTATCTGGGCAGCTGTTTTATATATTGGATTTGTCCTATAACAAAGGCATTGTATTGAAAATATTGCTAATGGAAGATGATTTAGTCTTACTTGAGATTTTACTTGAACATCTTAGAGACTCCGGGCATAAGGTGACAGGTTGTGAAGATGGGCAAGAAGCCGAAGACCTTATTTTTAAAAATACGTATGACCTTCTTCTTTTAGATGTTAATGTTCCTTTTATTGATGGATTCTCTTTAGTAGAGAGCATTCGAGACAATGGAATAAAAACTCCAGCAGTCTTTGTTACCTCTTTAAATACGACTAAAGACCTTAAACGTGGTTACGCGGTAGGTGGTGATGAATATATTAAAAAACCTTTTGATATGGATGAACTT
>JAJRQV010000086.1 GCA_024280035.1 Campylobacterales bacterium | reverse complement strand
TCTCTCATCCGTTTGACATCACCAGTTTCCATGCCACTATATTTTCGCTTCCATTTGTAGTATGTATCTTTACTAACACCTTTATCTCTGAGTGTCTCAACAACTGGTGAACCGTCTTCAATCTCTTTTAGAATCTCTATAATCTGTTTTTCACTAAACTTACTTTTTCGCATAAATGCTCCTGATTTATTTTATCAGAATTATTCCGTTTTTAGTAGTCTAGTTTTTGGGGAGGCTTACACCTTGTGTATATTATCTTTGCGCATTTTATGTCTCATTTTGACTTTACAATAAAATAAAAGTGTGAAATTTTTTTCAGAATCATTAAATATTTTTTTAAATTCTTGTAGCTCTGAAAGAAGCACAAGGTAATCTTAAATACTTTTTTTGTGTGTCCATAACACCAATATGTTCACTTTAACCAAAGGGAGTAGGAGGAACCCTTTAGCGTATTCAAAAAATTAATCTTATCCTTGTGCTTCTTTCAGAACTATAAGAAAGTTCTGAGAAGTTTAATTATCTGTTAATTATTTAACCACAAAATATATTTGATTCATCGATACAGAGTTCATTGTTAAAATAGATATTATGATTAATTGAAATCTCTTTATTTATTTTATTAAATAAATCTGGGTTACCTAGTAATGAACCACTGAAGACTACAGCTGTTGTATTCATATTTTGTTTAATTTCGTCAAGTTCATTTTCTAAAAATTCTGTGAAACTTTCAATAACGCCATATGATAAGGTAAGTGGATCAACACCCGCTAGTCTAAAGCTCATTGCTGTACGTATTGTCATTAACGCATCTAATCGTATAGTCTTCTTTTCTTTAATGAGTTTATAATCTATTCTAGGACCTTTTGTTCCTAAAAATGTTAATGCTTGTTCCTCTAAAATATGAGCAGCATCAATGAGGTTACTTGTTTTTGAATATCCTAAGATAATCGCTATTATTCCCCATAGGGCAAAAATATTAAAATTTTGTTCTTTCACAGTAATAGTAGAAATTTTTTCAACAAGTTTTGGAAATTTGTTAGTATAGTTTTGGACTATTTTTTCACCAGAAGTATTACTCTGTTGAATTTGTTCAAATATATTAGCTATAGAGGAAAAATTAAAGGTTAAAGGAAGATACTGGACTATTCCATATTTCTTACCTTGAATAAGAATACTATTTTGATGTTTTTTACTCAAGTAAATTCCAACAATATGTTCATCTTTTAAATTGTTTTCTTTAAGTACCGAATCAAAAGCACCTATTGCAGGGGAAACTTTTTGAGTATTTACTTCAAAGTTTGGTAGACCTTTTTCTCCAGAAACTATAGCAATATTCTGGGCTGAAGTAACGACTTCAATAGGTTCAAACTCTTCTTTACACTCCACAAGTTTACATTCATAATGATGAGCTATAGTATCTTGAGTAATAAAGATAAGTTTAATACCCTGCTGAGATAACTTCTGCATTAACAGGTGTAAAATAAAATCATCGGGTAGTTTAAAACGGATGACTTCCTTGTCTATATTTTCATGCTCTGTTTTAAAAGATAGTTTTGTATTGAGCTTAATTAAAGGTTTTTCAAAAGAACCTAAGGCTGTAATATCATGGGTTTTTGCCGTAGTGTAGTTTTCAATGGTCACTAAATCATAAGCGATTAGATCAAAATCCACTCCTTTTTCTACTTGGTGGGCATCACCTACATAGTATTGACCATAAAAGGTATTAAGTAAAACAGTTTTTCCTGCTCTAATCTCATTAGCAAGCTCTGATATCTCATCTTCATAGCTTTTATGTTTGCCTTTTACTTTATATCCACAAGCTGAACATGAAGTGAAAATATCATAATAATTTTCACTCCTCTCATCCATTACTTTCTCTAGACAACTAGGACAAAAGGAATGTGCTTTATTCTGGTGGTTAATAAGTTTATAAAAATTTGTAGGCATTGTTTCAACAAGGCTAGCCTCACTACTATATAGAAATATTGAATGAGGTAACCTTTTGGAAAAATACTCAGAAAAGTCTTCTAAAACAGTTAAACTATCTGCTTTAACATATAGTTTAAGCAGATGATTCTCTTTTAAAATCTCTCCCTTAAGTCCTTTTTCTTGCAAGGCAAGAAGAAATAATGTTTCATACACCATAGATGAAGATTTGTATTTTAATGTATATTCTAATATCATCGTTGAAATCCTTTTAGAAATGTGTTTCCTGAGACATCCGTAATAACAAGATCTTTTTTAATTCGAACACCAATGTCTAAAGATTTTATATGCTCAATTATGGTTTTTTCCATAACAAGACTTGAAGCCACGACTTTATCTGTCATACTAAAGGTACTGTCTTCACCTATTACGTAAGGGATGACACCCACAATTTTTACAGGAGGAAGGTCGCCCATCATCTCTATCATCTGCAAGGTTTGAAGCATCTCTACCTCATGCGCACTTCCTTGCCAGGTGATATAATCAGGTACCTTGTCAAAATCAAAACAGTATACATCTCCTATATTCCCTTCATCAACATTAACGCAGTCAATGAGAATGACCTTGTCATACTCCGTAATAATAGGAATAAGTCGTTGTGCCAAAGTCCCACCATCAACAACTTTAACGGTATGTTCATCTGAAATAAACTCGTACTTTTCATCAATAAGATTTGCAAGATGTGGACCAATACCCTCATCTCCAAAGATGATATTACCGATTCCAAGTATCATAATATTCATAATGTCTCTTTTTTACTTAATGTTTTTTATGCCATTTTAAACCAGAAAAAATAGCATCCATACCACCTTCTTTTCCAAAAATTGCATTAAAAATAGCTAGATATATATGTACAAGTATAAATAGTATTACACCCCACATCGTAACATGATGTAACATTCTTGCCACAGCAAGACCGCCAACTAATTCTTCAATAAAACGCATTGGTATATAGATTAAAGCACTTAATCCATCATGAAACACATGAACGTATAAGATTAAACCTGTAATGACTAAAATTAAAATCATAAGGTAAAAACCACCATAGGCAGCAAATTGAAGTGGGTTGTAAACCCCTTTTAACTTAGGATGCTTGCTCACTAGCATATAGTAACCAATCTGTTTTATCCATGTTTTTACACTCAGCATATCCCCAAAAGAGATACGTTCACCTTTGTTTTCTCGAGCAAAGATAAAAAGATAACTTTTAAGTATAACAACTGCTATAAGTACAAACCCAAAAATAATATGCCAACTTCTAAACAGAGCGTACATAAAACTAGTAGGCTCGGAGTTAGGTGCTGAAGAGATAATAGGTGTTGCTATATAAAACCCTGTAATGACTAAAACTACAATACTTAAGGCACGAATCCAATGTTGCCATCGGTACAGTGCAGTAAACTCCAACTCTTTTTCAACACACTCAACATTAGCGTGTGTTTCTGTTTTTTCTGTCATTTTCATAAGAACTCCTTTATACGTTACAGGTTCCATACAGTGGATCAACTTTATATTCAGCTAAAGTATTTCCTTTGGTATCCATTACATGAACAGCACATGCAATACATGGATCATAAGAGTGAATAAGACGAATAATCTCTAAGGGTTGTGTTAAATCTTTAATATGGAGACCCACTAAATCTGCTTCATATGGACCTTTTACCCCTTTTGAATCTACTGGACCAGCATTCCACGTTGAAGGAACAACAGCTTGATAGTTCTCACATACTCCATTTTTAATACGAATCCAGTGGCTTAACATTCCTCGTGGAACATCACCAATACCACGACCTTTGTACTCTTTGTCTTTATCAATAGTGTAGGTGGCACAGGTCTCTTCGTCCACTTTTAAATTTTCAATTAAGTTATTAAAAGCAACTAAGGCATTGTCTGCGATAAGTGTTGCTTGAAGCATTCTTGCTGCTGTTCTTCCTAATGTTGAAAACAGCGCACTTACAGGAAGATTTGTTGTAGCTAAAAACTCATCAACTACCTTAATAACACGCTCATTCTTACTCGCATAACTAACTAAAATACACGCAAGAGGTCCTACTTCCATAGGGCTTCCGTCATAACGAGGTGATTTAATCCAAGTGTATTTTCCCTTAGGGTCAATTAATTTTGAGTGAATCATTTTTCCATCAGGTCCAACAGATTCTCCATCAACAAAACCAGTGAATTCCTCAATGGTTGTACCATCATAAGGATGTTGACGCTCTTCATCTTTGTACCATGCATGTGTTGCTTCTTCAGTAATAAGGTCTTCATCAATCTCATAAACTTTGGTAAGGTCACCATCTCGAATAATTCCACTTGAGAAGAGGTAATCATTTCTACCTACCATCATGTCTGTATGCGCCATAAAGTTTTTTACACCCATAGGTTTCATGACCGAAGGTTCTTCTTTATACATTTCAGCCGCCATAACGACATCTGCATAATAGGCATTATGAATAAAGTTTTGAATCTTTTTAAATTTCACCATATATTCACCCATACGTGCTGGGTCCAAAATATCCATAACACAGGTTACTCCACCCACTGTTAAACTTGAGGGTGTGGATTTTTTCCACCAAAAATTGCCATCATTTGTGCAATCATTCTTTGCATCTCTAAGGCTTTTAAGTAGTGAGCAAGTCCAATAAGATTTTGTTCAGGTGTTAATTTATAAGTTTCATGTCCCCAATAAGCGTTGGCAAATGGTCCCATGCCTTGAGGTCCATTGGCAAACTTAGCAACCGTTTCTTTAACTTTTTTAAGGTCATTTTCCCCTGTATTTATAGGGTTGTCACTGTATTTAAATGCTAGTTTACTTGCTTTTTCAACATCTGCGTCTAAGGCAGAAACAATATCTATCCAGTCTACACCATGAAGGTGATAAAAGTGGATAACATGATCATGTAAAAACAAAGAAGCATTCATTAAAGTACGAACAAGTTCTGCGTTATAAGGGATTTTAATACCTAATGCATCTTCTACGGCCATAGTACTTTTTAAATAGTGAGAGTAGGTACATACCCCACATATTCTTTGCATAATTAAAGGGACATCTCTAGGATCTCTTCCTTTTGCAATAACCTCTAGCCCTCTCCATAAGGTTGAAGAGACAAAGGCATCTTCAACAATTCCATCATCACCAACAATAACTTCGGCTCTTAAGTGACCTTCAATTCTTGTGATGGGATCAACTACAATTCTTTTAGACATCGTATTTTCCTTTACCTATTCTTTAGGGGGTTTAACTGCAGCTAAGGCAGCGTGAGCTGCAATACCTACAGCAGTTGCAGTCAATAAGGCTATACCAATTTTGTCTGCTGTCGCATCTGCACCAAGACCACCAAACACAGTTTGATAAAGTGCATCTCCAAGAGGCTCTTCAAAAGGACCCATAACATCCCAAAAATCGGGTTCTGAACATCCAATACAGCCATGTCCAGCTTGAACTGGCCATGAAGTTCCTTGATTAAACTTCTGTTTTGAACAGTTGTTAAATGTATAAGGTCCTTTACAACCGACCTTATATAAGCAGTAACCATCTTTAGCTCCCGCATCTCCAAATTGTTCCACAAATTCACCCGCATCAAAATGCCCTCTACGTTCACAAAGGTCATGAATGCGAAGACGGTACGCCCATTTTGGACGGTTGTAAACATCTAATGCAGGTAAGGTTCCGTACATAAGATAATGCAGAAGTGTTCCTACAATGTTCTTTTCACTGGGTGGACATCCTGGTACATTAATGACAGGTTTGTGGGTTACTGAACTTAAAGAGACCGCGTTGGTAGGGTTGGGTGCGGCAGCTTGAACGCCACCAAAGGCAGAACAGGTACCAATGGCAAAAATAGCAGCTGCATTTTCAGAAGCTTTCACTGCTGATTCTTTCCCTGAATGGCCATGAGCACCAATGGTTAAAAAGTACTCTTGATCACCTGTAGGGATACCGCCTTCAACCATTAAGATATAACGACCTTTGTATTTATGCATAGCCTGTTCAAGGTTCTCTTCTGCCTGCCAGCCTGCTGCTGCCATGAGTGTTTCATGGTATTCTAAAGAGATATAATCAAAAATCAGACTATCAATAGAAGGATTGGCGGAGCGTAGCAAAGACTCACTACAACCTGTACATTCTGCCATATGAAGCCATATAATAGGCAGTCTATCAGCAACTTTTACAGCCTCTGCCATTAAGGGTGTAAAGGAAGAAGGTAGTGCTAACATTGCTGTTATTGCTCCTGCCCACTTCATAAAGGCTCTTCTTGAAAAACCATTTTCTTCGAGCACCTGCTCAATAGAGTTATTTTATTTGAGCTTAGGTAGTTTTTTTAACTCTTCAATTCTTTGTTCAAACGTTTTATATAATACGTCGTAAGATATATTATTATCAACTTTCATCTTTTTTCCTTTATAAATGAATATTCATTTACTATTGTAATAGTACCTATAATGACATCAATTTATTTTGATATCCATCAAGACCTAGTGAATATCACTCTCTTTGTGATCAAGATTAAAAAACTTATCTGCTGTATAGTACATTATAAATGAAACACCTAAGGCACCAATAGAAATCATCCACTCCGTTGAAGTAGGAATGTATTCAACTAAACTAGGGGCAACTGAGTACTCACGAATTTTCAGATTTAACATTGGTGCAAGTTGGGTGTCGTGAACCAAGTCATATCGCATAAAAAAGATACCTACCATTCCTGTAACGGATGCATACACCATTGTTTTAATTGCCTTACCTTTACTAATGATAATGATGGTAAAAGGAATTAAAATTCCTAACAGCATCTCTCCTACTAAAAAGTTAGCACCCATAATCATATGAATAGCAATATCTGCACGCTCGGGCATTCCACCATATACAGCCGTTAATGAACGCCATACTTCAAAAAAGATTAATACAGCAAGTAAAAGCCCAAGTACTTTGGCTAAGGTATGAAGCATATGTTCAACCTCAGGTGGAAATTTCATTTTATATCTCCAACCATAAATTAAAAAGATAAGGTACGAACCTGTAACCATGGCTGAAAGAATAAAATACAGTGGAAAAAACACACCATTGGCAATAGGACGTGCTACTAAAAATCCGAATACTGCACCCAAGTTAGAGTGTGCCGCAAGTCCTACAATTAAACCTGATAACCCAAATATTTTTGAGTATTTATGGTTTTCATTATTAAGGAAAAAGAACTCTAAAATGATGAACACTAGGTAGAGCCCATAAAGCGTTCCCATCCACCAAATAGCCGAAGTAAAGCCAGGGGTTAAAACATTATAAATAACCATTCTAACGGGATGACCAATTTCAAATACAAGGACTACAAAACCAGATAAAATCATTATGATTGCACCTGCAATGGCACGTCGTCCAATTATCTGAAAGGCTTTAATGTTGGAAACATGTCCCATCGACGAGATGATACATAGACCTGTACTTGAAACAACAAAAAAGACATACATGGCAATTAAAAGGCCCCATGCATGTTGTCGTGTTACACCATATGCATGATGTCCTTGCAACAGGTACTCTATTATTCCAAAGCCAAGCATACCAACAAGAGCAAAACTTAACCCCACCATAAACATATTTAAGGGGGTCCTCTCAAAACTAAAAAAAGATTTAAGTGTATGTTTGTTATACGGTAAATATTTACTTAATTGCATTATAAACTCCTTATGTTAGGTAAAAGAGTTTTGGTTTTGTACCAAGGTGCTCTTTTAAACTGTAATGTTCTCTATCTCTTAAGACCTGAGAAATTTCACTAGTAGGATCATCCAAGTCACCAAAAATTCTTACCTTAGTTGGACAAGTTGCTTGACAAGCAGTTGTCGTTTCACCATTTGCTAAACGTGTATCTGAACAGAAGTTACACTTATCAACTGTTAAGGTTCTATCATCAATATAACGAGCATCATAAGGACACGCTTGCATACAATAAGTACACAAAATACACTGATCAGGGTTTACTCTTACTACACCATTGTCATCATAATATGTTGCACTCGTTGGACACACTTCTTGACAAGGGGCATTATCACATTGTTGACATTGGCTGGGTTCAAAACTGCTTGAACCAATACTTAAATCAGGAAAAATACCAGCAATATCATTAACGCCTACCCAGATACGATGCTTGTCCGCTCCTAATAAAATTCCGTTCTCTTCTTTACATGCACTTTCACAGGCTTTACAGTTGATACAACTTTTATAGTCCAGTGCCATTCCATAACGTGCCATTACACTCTCCTTACTTCTACGATTGTTTCATGCATTGCAGCCGCACCAAAAATAGCTTCATATTTATCTTCTATAATCGCGTTGTCATTGGCTCCTCTATGATGAGCAAGGCTTAGTTCGTCTGAGTCTGCTCCAAAACCATGGATAAAAAAGACAACGTTATTGCCTATTTTTTCAGTAGGATACGCTTTGATTTGGATACTTCCTATACTACTTTTTATTTCAACCATATCACCAAACTTAATATCTTTTGCAGCTGCAACACGGCTATTAATCCACACATAATTTTCAGGTAAAAGGTCGAGTAAAAGAGCATTGTTTGAAGTACCACTTTGAGTAAACTGCCCGTGGCGTCCAGTTACAAATTTAAATTTACCCTTAGGTGTTGGTGTGTAAAGTTCATCTCTCCACTTCGGCATAGCATCTACACCTTTTTGCTCTTCTAAGTTGTAAAGGGCACAAGAAATTTTTTCTGTTTCTGTTCTAAATGTTTTTTTCAAAACAGAGATTTCATTTATATCCACACAGGTGTCATGGTAAGATTCATTCACTAAGTCACCTTCTATGACAGAATAGGATTTTTTATGCTCAGGATAATATTCATAATTATTTACTGTTAACTTTTTAAAGTACTTATCCATATTTGGATAATAGACACCTTTTTCTCTTAATGTTTTCCATGCTTCTTCGCCATGTTTACTTGTTACCATATGATGATTAATGGTTTCTTGTGAATGACGAAAGCCGTCGGCTAAGTCATAACCATTATCTTTAAAAACACTTTCTGCATCATAATCATCAATCTCTTCTTGAAGATCTTCATCATATTTTCTTGAGATTTCAAAAAGTGGTTTAGAAAGTTTTTCTCCTAAACCACGCATAATTTCAATCACAGGCTTGGTGTCGTATTTAGCATCAACTACTTTTTTACGAAGCGCAATAGAAGGTTCTGCACCACCAAAGGTTTTTATAGGGTCTTCACGTTCAAGGTAGATAGATTCAGGGAAGACAACATCAGCCATCATAACCGTATCACTTGGCATCGTATCAATGACTACTACAAGATCCATTTTCTCTAACATCTGTTTTGTTTTAGCCGTATTAGGGACAGAGAGCATAGGATTTTGTTTGTAGGCAAACAATGCACGAACAGGGTAGGGAGAAGTTCCATCAATAATAGTATTTCTCCATGCTATCCACGAACCATTGTTTCCAATAAGAGCAGCCTTGCCCCTTTCAATTCTTCCCAAGGTATTTGTGTAAAGGGGTGCAGTAATTTCATGTTTTCCAAGTGGAATATTATCACCAAAGATAATCCCACCTTTTTGGTCAATTCCACCACCCATGGCACTAAAGATTGCTTGCGCGCGACGAAGTTGAAAATCTTGAAGACTCCAAGCCGTTCGGCGACCTTGATAATAGATAGAACGTGGAGCATGTGCCATAAAGTCTCTAGCGACTTTTCGAATTTCATCTGCTTTGATACCTGTAAGTTTCTCTGCCCATTCTGGGGTATACTCATTACCGATAATATGTTTTTTATATGCTTCAAAATCACTAAAGTTCTCTTCTACATAACGTTTATTATAACTTTCTTCTGTCATTGAAACATAAGTAAGGGCTAAAACAAAGGCGAGGTCAGTACCTACTTCAATCGTTAACCATTTATCTGCATGTGCTGCTGTGTTTGTAAAACGTGGGTCAATAACAATTAGTTTCATCCCACTACCTTTGGTACGTTTAAACATATCCATTGTGTCAGGTGTAATAATGGCTTCAGCACGATTAGCACCTGCCATAATTACATATTCAGCATTTTCTAAATCAGCTTGTCCATATCCACCTATCGTTAAAGCATAACCAGACATTGTCGTAGCTAAACAGATACTGGCATGGTTCACAAAGTTTTTTAAACCAATTTTTTTGTTCATAAAAGATTGAAAGGTATGTTCTGCCATACCTTCACCGGCACAGTAGCCGATGGTAGAACGATTATCTTCTTCTTCATCAATGATTTTCACCATCTTATCTTTAACATATTCAAATGCTTCATCCCATGTTACACGCATAAACTTACCTTCACCACGTTCGCCTACGCGAATCATTGGGAACTTTAAGCGGTCAGGATCTTCTAAGGCTTGAATGCCTGCATTTCCTCTTGCACATAACATATTTCTTGATTTTGGAAAAAGGGGGTTAGGATTAAGTTTTGTGATGACACCATCTTCAACACGTGCTAGTGCTGCACACTTATTGACACACATCTCACATAAGGTAGGGACCTCTTGCACGTTTGTGCTGAAACTTGTTTTGGTTAACCCAAAATCTACAATTTTTGTTTTTTCTTCAGCTTTAGATAAGGCTGTAGCTGCTGCACTTGCTCCAACAACAGTTAAAGCAACCGTTCCCTGAATGAATCTTCTTCTTGATATTTCAGTTTTCATACGTATCCTTTATAATTCGTATATAAACATCTTATACCACTCAAACTTATAGTTAGCATAAACTGAACGTATATTCATTCGTTTAAGTAAATTTCTTTAAATATGTAGTATAAAAATACTTTTTGTATTATTTAAAGCTAAATTAGAATGTTTTATTAGAGTTACATAAGTATGAAGAAAATAGGTTTAGTGAGTAGTACAGACCGAACAAACATCAAAACTGCGGAAAATAAAAAGAGCATCATCTACACTTTGACCCTGCATTGCTTGTTGAGAAGGACTTAATCTATTTTTAGGGGAGGAACCTAAATTCCATTGTGTAGGAGTTATAATCTCATATTTTTTTATGACACCCTCTTGTATAATAACCTTATGAATAAGGCTCCCTCGGGGTGCTTCAACAACACCAATCCCTGTACTACTTAAATTTTCTATTTTAGAAGGTGCAAAAAAAGAAGCTTCATCCAGAGTGAGATTTTCCACTAAAGTACGTGCCTGTTTTAATAAAACTGCAATTTCAAATACTCGTGCCATCACCCGTGTGTAGGTACTGTCTTTAAAACGACGGTGCATGTTCTTTATTAAAGGATAATTTGAACTGATGAGTCGAGACAATGGACCAACTTCATAAAACATTCCATTATAGGTAGCATTTTTGGCATAGGATTTTTCATCTGGACTGTACGCATCATCAAGTTCTATATACCTAGTATCAACATTAGAGACTCTCATCTGTTTTAATTTAGCCTGTGTACTAAAGTCGTGTTTTCCCAAGACTAAAAAGTTATCATGAGAAAAACCTTTGAGGTGCATCTTTGAAAGTGCAAGGTTTTTTTCTAAATCACCTATATCACTTTGAAGAGCATCTATCTCCTTGCATGAACGAAAAGAAAGTAAACTATCTATATCTATTCCTGCACACTCTTTTTCAAAAAAAGTGATTAACTCTTCAACATGACTTAGTGCTTGTAAACGTTCAACATGAGTAGGATCACAGGTGATACCACCAGGTATCATGTAGGAAGCATGAGGCCACTGTCCTGAAAAAATGGCTAAGGCTTTAGTCGCAAGAGAGGCTGCAAAGGCACCTTTTAAAGGATGTTGGTCTTGGTATGAGCCACTAAGTTTAGAAATTTGAGGAATAATGGTCATATACAACCACTTAAAATGGTTCTGTATTATCTCTAAGATTAGAGTGAACTCGCGGATATCTTCGGCTTTTTTACTAAGGGTTACGGGAAGATTAGCATTTTTATAAGCAGACTCAATAGCTCTTACACACGCCATTAGATGGGCATGCCCGCAGATACCACAAACTCGAGGCGTAATAACCAAGGCATCTAAAACACTTTTACCTTCTAAAATATTTTCTATTCCTATAAAATGAGGAAAAGCGATACTAGCGTAATCTACTTTCTCATCTTTAAGATCAAAATAGACACTTGCCTCACCCTCAATCTGGTCAATCAGTTTTTTTGTAATCAATTAACTTTCCTTCTAATCTTTTAATACTAAAGGTTTTTGCCATACCTACCATTGTTAAATAACTTCGTTTGCTTACTCCTAAAGGAACGTCTGCAGGAATGGACATATTTGTTTTGGTACTAAACAGATCTGTGCGAGGAAAATCAGGTTCAGTACAACCAAAACAAGGTGTTCCATTACGTGTTTTCGAACTCACTTCATTCCACAATATTTTATTACATGAAGAGTGCGTCATCGGTGCTCTACATCCTTGTCCATAAAACAGACAACCCTCTTTTAATCCAAACCCTTTACTATCAACCTTCCATTCAAAATACTCATTTCGTGTACAACCATGATGGGCTAAATGTGAGTAGAGTTCTAAAGGACGATGTAATTCATCTACAGCTATGGGCCTGTTTTGTACAATCATATTGAGAGTAAACCCAAGCCATTGTGGATGAATAGGACATCCTGAAAGATTAATAACTTTTTCTTCAAGATGAAGGAGGGGACCTTCTTTAAGCGACTCATTGAATATTAAACCTGTATTTCTTTGCGGAGAAGATGCCTTAAACATACCTCCAAAACTAGCACAGCTACCCAAGCCTATTATATGTTTTGCATTGTGTGCGTAATGAGTAAGAATATTTAGCATTAAAATGTTGTTTCGTTTAAGTAAAGGATCAAAGGTTCCCTCAAAAATTAAAACATCACAAACCATATCACACTCACTAATCTTTTCAAAACTATATTCTGTCCCTAAAGAAGGATGATAAAGTATTTCAAACTTATTTAAAAGCTGTTCAAGATTAGGAAGATTAAAGAAAGAGTGGGCGTTCGCATTACAAGTAAGCCCTTGTAACCATAAAAGACGGGGCTTAAGTTCTAGTTTTGAGCGCATTATAGATATTTTTTGAGATGGATTGTTCATAATCATTTATAGGTTCAGGAAGAATTTTTTCTCCATTAAGAAAAACCATACCACCTAAATATCCCATAAAAAGGCCAAATGCGCTAAAAAAATCTTGATTATGTAAGTCCCCGTCACTAACACCTTTATCAAAGAAAATCATCATCTCGGTAATAAAGGAAGAAACACAAGTCATTCCTTCGCAATTTTCACTAAAAACTTCTCTATTTGATAAATATACTCGCAAAAAATATTCTATCATTTCAGGTCGCTTTGTTGCCATGTTAAAATACATTTTAACAATGGCATGAGTTTTCTCTTCAGTCGATAGATCTGACTCATTGATTTTTTGAATTTCATTACCTAAGTAGTCTGAAATATATAATATTAGTTCTTTGGCTAATAGGTCTTTAGACGTAAAATAATTATAAAAATTACCTACACTCATACCTACTTTTTCAGCAATGTTTGGGATAGTAGTAGAGTAAAATCCCTGTGTAGAAAATAGATTTAAAGCCATGATGATAATATTTTCTTTACGTTCTTCTTTTGATATTCTTGCCATATTGTTGCCTTAGAAATATTATTAATCTTTGGAGATATTATAACTAAAAAATAATTAGACTTTGTATCAAAAATCCTCTCTCTTAAATCATTACAAAATAAATAAATAACAAGAACTTCAAGAAATAATATATACCTATATTTTTATATACATATATTAGTAAAGATTATATTTAAGTGTAACTTAAGTTGATATTTTATAGCATATGAACAATTATTCAATTTGTTGAGTAGTATAATTTTTTCAAATAAATCTACTGACAAACTATGATACTAAATAATTATTACATAGTTAAATAAATCCGACCTTGGAGATGAAAATGGGTACAAATAAAGAAGAGTCTGTAAAAAAGCTTTTTACAGCAGAAAGTGCAAAAATTGATACTAACAGGGGTGAACCATATTATGATGAACTCTTTATTAAATGTCAAAATAGACTTGAAGACTTAAAACAACTTAAGCCTCTAAATAATAGAATGGACTTTACTCAAAGTATTGAAGAACAAGGCTTAGAAAGAAGAGACTTCTTTAAATGGGCATCGGCAACGACTGCAATGTTAATGCTTCCTGCCTCATTTACTCCTTTAGTAGCTGAAGCTGCTGTACTTATGAATAGAGTACCTGTAATCTGGGTTGAACTTTCAGATTGTGCGGGTAACTCAGAAGCACTTTTACGTTCTGATGGCCCACAAATTGACGAAATTATCTTAGACATTATCTCTTTAGAATTTCATGAAACATTGCAAGCTGCATCTGGACACCAAGCTGAAAAACAGATGGAAGAAGCGATGGAACACTTTAAAGGAAAGTATCTGCTTTTTGTAGAAGGAGCTGTGCCTCTTGGCATGGATGGAAACTTTGGAACCATTGGTGCAGGTGGGGAGACATTTGTAGATCACCTACATAGAGCCGCAGAAGGAGCTGCTGCTGTAGTAGCAGTAGGTTCATGTGCTACTTATGGTGGAATCCCTGCTGCTGCACCTAATCCAACGGATGCGGTTGGTGTGATGGATGTTGTAAAAGGGAAACCGCTAATTAACATTTCAGCCTGTCCAGCCAATCCATCCAATATGGTAGGTGTTATTTTGCACTATGTATTAACAGGTGCTGTTCCTGAGTTAGATTCTTTATTACGCCCTAAGTTTGCATTCGGATATCGTATCCATGACAACTGTGAAAGACGTGCACACTTTGATGCAGGTGAGTATGTTGAAGAGTGGGGTGATGAAGGAGCTAAAAATAACTTCTGTCTTTATAAAGTTGGTTGTAAAGGGCCAATGACCTTTAATAACTGTTCTATTATTCGTTATAACGAAGGTGTTAACTGGCCTATTGGTGTTGGACGTGGTTGTATTGGTTGTTCAGAACCTGACTTTTGGGACAAATATGCTTATGAAAGACCAATGTCAAATGCAAATATCAAAGCACCCACTGGCGGTGTTGAAAAAACAGTTGATGAATTCGGACTTGGCTTATTAACAGCTGCAGGTGTCGGTATCGCAATTCATGCAGCAGCAAGTGCAGTAGTCGGTAAAAAAGAAGATGGAGGAGAAGCGTAATGGCAAAGAGAGCAAAACATGGGGCAAATGGAAACTTTCATGCAACGGATGAAAATGGAAATAAGCATATCATTGTAGACCCAATAACAAGAATTGAGGGTCACCTTAGAATTGAAGCAGTGATTGACAAAAATAATCAAATTGTTGATGCCTACTCATCTTCTACACTCTTCAGAGGTATTGAAACTATTCTTAAAGATAGAGACCCACGTGATTGTGGTCTTATGGCAATGAGAATTTGTGGTGTTTGTACAGGAACACACTATCAGCGTTCAATTGAAGCCGTCGAAGATGCTTTTAATATTACTATTCCTAAGAATGCAAGGATTGTAAGAAATCTGATTCAAGGAGCATTGTATATTCATGATCATTTAGTACACTTCTATCATTTACATGCACTAGATTTTGTTGATATTATTTCTGCAACAAAAGCAGACCCCACAAAAACAGCAGAAGAAGCTGCAAAATGGGCTGATGTAGCTGGTCATAAACCATTTATTTCGGGTGCAGAAGACTTTAAAGCTATACAAGACAGAATTGTAAAGTTTGCTAAGGAAGGTAGACTAGGTATATTTGGTAATGGTTATTGGGGGAATAATAGCTATAAGCTAACACCCGAACAAAATCTAATTGGTGTTGCTCACTACCTTAAAGCACTGGATATTCAAAGAGATATGGCTAAAATGCAAGCTATCTTTGGTGGTAAGAATCCACATCCACAATCTATTGTCGTTGGTGGGGTTACCTGTGTTCAAGATATTCAAAACCCTGCAAGAATTGCACTCTTTAAACAACTCTTACAAGACAGTAATGAGTTTATTAAAGGGGCATATCTTCCAGATGTTTATATGGCAGGAACAATGTATGCAAAAGAAGCTACAGATGGTTCAGCAACTTTCCATGCTTCAAATCACAAAGGTGCTTTAGGTAAAGAAGTTGGTGGAACAGGTGTAGGTATCTTATCTTACATGACGTATGGAGATTTTAGACTAGATGATACCGGTTTTTATAAGGCAAAAACATTTTTTGGTAGAGGTCTTGTTTTAGATGGAGATATTTCTAAGGTACATGAACTTGATGAATCAAAAATTACTGAAGATGTAACCCATGCATGGTATGAAGGTACTGGTGTGCCTGAACACCCTTATGTGGGTACAACAATTCCTAAATATACAGGGCTTGACAAAAAAGATGATGGTTATGCTTATCTTAAAACAGATGAAAAATATTCATGGATCAAATCACCTTTATATGATGGGAAAAAAGTTGAAGTTGGGCCATTAGCACGTATTGTTGTAGGATATGTTTCTGGAGATGAGAGAACGAAAAAATATGCTGGAAACTTCTTAAAACGTTCAGGACTACCATTAACGGTACTTTTCTCAACAGTTGGTATAACGGCTGCTCGTGCTATTGAAACAGAGATGATTGGTGATGCTATGATGGAATGGGTAGATGAACTTGCATCTAATGCAGCCCATGGTGATTTAAGTACGTGGACAGAGTTTGATTTTGATAAGGTATCTGTTGATTGTAAAGGCAGAAGTCTAGCAGAAGCTCCACGTGGTGCTCTTGGTCACTGGGTTGTTGTTAAAGATGGTAAGGTTGCCAACTATCAAGCTGTTGTTCCATCAACATGGAACGCAGGACCAAGAGGACCCAATGGTGAAGTTGGTGCTTATGAAGCAGCGCTGATTGGAACCTATGTAGCTAATCCAGAAGAGCCTTTAGAAATTATCCGAACGGTTCATAGTTTTGACCCATGTATTGCTTGTGCTGTGCATGTAGTGGACACAAATGGTAAGGAGTTAGCTGTGTATAAAGTTGACCCTACCTGTGCGTTCTAAAAGGAGATCCTATGGCAAAGCAAGGATATAAACAAATAAAGCGTATGACACCAGCGATGAGAATTATTCACTGGGTCAACGTTGTATCTATGATAATTGCAATTGCAACAGGCTTGTATATTGCTGCACCATATTATCAAACATTTATAGCAGACCCGGCTGTAGATAAGTATGTTATGGCTTGGAACCGTTGGGGACACTTTATCGTGGCAATCATCTTCGATGTGACATCTATTTTAGTTGCCTACCTTTTCTTTTTTTCACGGTTTGAACAACCATATAAGAAGGTTCTACCTACAGCAAAGAACATTAAAGAGTTTAGTGCAGTGGCAGTAAATCTTTTAACCTTAAACCGTAAAAAGAATTTTGACTCGACCCATACAGATAGTTTTAATACAGTTTATTTTTCAATATTTCATCTTCTTTTAGCATGGATGTTATTTACTGGTTTGCAAATGTATGTTCACGGTCTTGCATCAGGTGAAAGTAGTATTGGAGCATGGTGGCCTGCCATGTTACACCTAGTGACTGACTGGACTATACCAGTGAGTTCTTGGATGTTGGGTGGTTTTGATAGCAATATGGCAACCCTTATGGATGTTCGTATTACACATCACTATACCATGTGGTTTTTAATTGTATGGGTTGTGTTTCACATCTACTACCAAGTATGGCGTACAATCTTTTGGAAAGAAGCTGACATCGCTATTGTAATTGGTGGTAGTAAATTTGTAAAAGAAGATAAAAGCTCAAAAGAGTTAGATACACATTAAGGACAGGTCTATATGTACGAAAAAGTAGCACTTATTGGAATTGGAAATATTATGTTTCATGATGAAGGATTAGGTGCTTACTTAGTCAAGTACATAGAAGAAAATTATACCAGCCCTGAGAACTTAACCATAGTCGAAGGGGGTACTTTAGGGTTTTCTTTAATGACCTACTATCAAGAGTATGATAAAATTATTGTAGTAGGAACAGGTTCTAAAGAAGGTCCTGTTGGTACGCTCTCTTCAGAAACTGCTGAAGAGGTAATATCTAATGAGAGCGCTACACGTAAAACTGCCAATGAGGTTGAAATTACCATGATGCTTGAGATATGTTCTTTTCATGAAGACATGGGAGAGGTACAACTCATTACTATGGTACCTTTTGATATTATAGATGTTAAAAATGCACTCTCCAAACAGACCCTTGAACATATGCCAAAACTAGTTGATGCTACATTGGATGAATTGAAAAAATCGGGTATTTCTCTTAAGAAAAAAGAGAAAACTGTCTCCTTTGAAGATGTTGTTTACGCCTTTGCTAACCCAAAAATGTCAGACTACAATCATACTTACGCATCCGTATAAAAACCATTAATCATTATTTAGTTTGCAGTTATAATACATTATTACAATAGTGTAAAGTCAATAATAATTAATAATTAGGAATTTAAATGTATTTTATTTTTGAACTGGATATAGAATCTAGCCATACCTATCTTAGTGGATTAATTCAAGCACATGCAAAAAACAGAGAGATGCAAGTGGATGTAGTGCAATCTGCTCATCATATACATTTGGTTTTCAACAAAGATGATGAATCCTTAGAAGAATTTTTAGTCAGTCTTGAAAGTGTCTTACCCGCCTCACTTTTTTTAGGCAAAGCTAGGCACTATTTTAGTGATAAAAAACCAACATTCACTAGGATAAGTCAGAGTAAACTGCCTTTGAACATTGCACCTTGCCCTAGCTGTCAAAAAGAGATGTTTGATGTAAGTTCAAAACGTTATTATTACCCTTTTACTGCTTGTAACCATTGTGGCTCACAACATCCATTTTTCTCAAAATATCCCTATACACGTGCCAATACAAGCATGAAGTTCTTTAGCCCTTGTCAAGAGTGTTCTCAAGAGAGTAAAACAAACTTTATGCGCATTGACTATCCACTTATTTCATGTATTGAATGTGGTATAGGGATTCGTATGGTTGACAAGGAAAATGAGCATATGGCATTAAATAAGGGAGATTATAGAAAACTTTTTGAAGTGAGTGGACGTGCTATTGCTTCAGGAAAAAAGGTACTGATGAAAACACTTCATGGATACCGACTTTTTTATAAGCCTACTTCACAAATGCATCTTGCAAACACAAAACTGTTAATGGCAGATGCCAATTCACTCAATGAACATTTAATGTTAGTAAGCCAAGAGTTTAATGCTTTGATGAGTATAGAAAGACCTCTCTTAAGAGTCGCTACGCGTAGTGATGAACTTAAAGAGTTGTTTGGTTCGAGTGCCTTAGTGAAATATCCTGATGAGGGTATGACCATGCTACTTGCTCGCGAGATTATTAATGCAGGTTTACAATACATTGTATATGAGGAATGCGAAGCGGATACTGAAGCGGATTACCTTGTTGATTTTGATATACCACTAAATCACCAAAAAGATACTAAAATTTTTATTAACCAAGACACAAAGCTTTTTGTATCAGGTGAACGTATTGTCTATCCTAAATAAGTGCAGACAGAAATTAATCGAATTAGTGTTGCTCATGATTTAGCTTGTATTAGTATTGATGAAAAAAATATTATTGATACAACAGAACTTTTTGATACTGCAAGTGCAAACGAAATATATGTTCTTAATACAGAAGAGTTTGAAAGTGGACATACTAATGAATATCGTTTTGAACAATATGAAGCTTCAATGCTATCTGTTTTAGCTGAGCACAACAAAATAGGAGAAAAAGCTATCGGTGTTCATTTTGATGGTTCTTTGAACTTTCTATACTATAACAGTAAGAAAGTAATTATGGCTGTGCCTGCTATCGCTTTTGATTCAAATCATCTTTGGGAAAAAATATCCACATTACGAGAAGGTTCAGACCGATTAGTTAACAACTATAAAAAAGCTTATCCTGAGGTTTGGGAGCGACTTAATAACCTTGAAGGTGATATGGATATTTTTGAAGTCACTGCCATTGCTTTAGGCTTGGAAGATGAAAGTTTTGAAGGCATCTCATCAGAGGCTCTAAGTTTTCTAGGAAAAGGGGGTTTGCAAATTGACACTAAGGTTAAAGACAACCGTTTTGATAATTACGCCTTTCTAACCAGTATTATGAGTTATCAGTTAGGTGATGTTGAAAATAATTATATGTGTTATAGTATATATGAATCTTTTGGTGATTATATTGGTGAATTGGTACCACAACTTTTAGAGAAGGTAGGTGCAAAAACAGTCGTTTTAACCGGTGAGACCTTTGCTAACCAATCACTCTATGGTAGAATTCAAAGAACACTCGGACAGTACAAGCCTTTGATGAACAAAAATGTTCCTATAGGCAAGGAGAATGCAGTTTATGGAGCCCTTTACCTATAAAATAGCCATTACAGGTACGGTACAAGGTGTTGGCTTTAGACCGTTTATTTATCAAATAGCAACAGAGCAAAAACTTAGAGGTAGTGTCTGTAATAATGGCTCTGGGGTTGAGATTATCCTTACAAGCTCGTCTAAACAACTTAAGTTTTTCTTGCAAACACTTCAGAAAAACCTTCCTTCACTAGCAAGCATAGACACGCTTGCTTATGAAAAAACTCATTCTCAAACTTTTGATGATTTTAAAATTGTTTTCACTCAAGAACATGGCAAAAAAGTGTACTTCTTCCTCCTGATGTGAGTGTCTGCGAAACCTGTGAAAATGAACTTTTTGATACTGGTAATAGACGTTACCTTTATCCTTTTATCACCTGTACGCATTGTGGTGTTCGCTACTCAATCATTCATGACCTTCCTTATGATCGTAAACATACCTCAATGAAGTTTTTTGAGATGTGTAAACGCTGTAAATAGGAGTACGCTAATCCCCTAGACAGACGTTTTCATGCCCAACCCATAGGGTGTTGGGAATGTGGTCCAGCACTTATCTTAGAAGATAATACTAAAAAGAGTCTGCTTACACAGAGTAACTTAGTCTTAGACAAAGCGGTAGAATTTCTACTTGATGGAAAGATTTTAGCTCTTAAGGGTGTGGGCGGTTATCACTTAGTGTGTGATGCTACAAATGATGCAGCGGTTTTAAAAATGCGTCATCGTAAAAAACGTCTTAGTAAACCTTATGCTTTGATGGTACCTTCACTTCAAGATGCTCACGAGATAGCCCATATTAATGCCCAAGAGAAAATACTTTTATTATCTAAAGAGCGCCCTATTGTTTTACTTAATGTTAAAGCAGTGAAGTACAGTAAGTATGTTGCTCCAGATCTAAAGAGAATTGGTATTTTTTTACCCTATACTCCTATCCATCTTATTTTATTAAAAAAGCTCAACCGTCCTCTTGTTGCTACAAGTGCCAATATAAGTGATGAGCCTATCTGTAGCGACAAAGAGTCACTTTACCGATTATGTCATATTTATGACTATATTGTTGATCATAACAGAGAGGTTGTCAATGCCTGTGATGACTCTATTGCTATGGTGGTGAAGCAAAAAACTATTTTACTTAGACGGGCTAGGGGGTATGCACCCGTAAGCATTAAGCTTCCGTGTTCACTAAAGCAAAAAGTACTCTCTCTTGGGGCACATCAGAAAAACACAATTGCCATAGGTTTTGAAAAAGAGGCTATTCTTTCTCCTCATATTGGTGATTTAAACACCCTTGAGTCGATTGAATACTTCACAAAAAATATCCAGACACTCGAACGCATTTATGATTTTAGACCTGATATTGTAGTGCATGATAAACATCCTCAATACGAATCAACAAAATACGCACAAAAGCATTTCAAGCAAAGGCATGAGGTACAACACCATTATGCTCATATACTCGGTGTTATGGCAGAAAAAGGGATTAAAGAGAAGGTTCTTGGTGTTGCTTTTGATGGAACTGGTTATGGAGATGATGGACATCTATGGGGAGGAGAGTTTTTAGTGTGTGACTATAAGCATTATGAGCGTGTAGCACATTTTAAATATTTTAAATTATTGGGAGGTGCTAAGGCAATAAAAGAGCCCAAACGTGTCGCCTTAAGTATCTTGTTTGAGCTTTATGGCAAAGAGGCTATGCACTTAGATAACTCTACGATTAAAGCCTTTACTTCAGCTCAACTCAAAACTTACTATATCGCTTTTGAAAAAGATTTAAATGCTCCCCTTAGCTCTTCTGTTGGACGTATTTTTGATGTAGTGGCTTCACTTTTAGGTGTTTGTCATGAGATGAGTTATGAGGGAGAGAGTGGCATGTTACTTGAGGGCTTATATGATGCTGAGATATCTAGTATTTACCCCTTTGAGATAGACAAAAACATTATTGACTTTTTACCTATGATAAGCGCGCTTTTGCAAGAAAAAGTACTTACAATAGCCGTATCTAAATTTTTCAACACCCTTGTTAGTATCATCGTAAGTATTCATAAGCAGCACCAACTTCCTCTTATTTTAAGCGGAGGAGTCTTTCAAAACAGTATTCTCTTAGGCTTAGTTTTAGAGCAAATTCCTGAAGCCATCATTGCAAGTGAAGTTCCCCCAAATGATGGAGGTATCGCTTTAGGACAGATTGCTTCTCAGTTAGATATCCTCTAAAAAATCTAAATCAAGCTTCTCTCTTTTTGCATGTGTTCCATCACAAAAAGGGGTATTTGAACTTTTTTTACATAAACACAGATGAAACTCAGCATCCCTAGTGGATATAAACTTTTTTGGCACAAACTCAGTTCGCTTATGGCTTCCATCACACAGCACTCCATCATTACTAAGACCGCAGGTACAAAAATGGTAGGTCTCCCCCTTATTTAAATATGTTCGTACAGGATGTTTCATCTTTTTCCTTATGTCTATATTTTGTTATTAAAACGCCATTCTGCTTCTTTGAGATAGTAGATGAACTGTTCATCACTTACCCCCTTGTATTGTAATATAAATTCTTCAAAATAGCTCCAAAACTGAGTCACTACCCCCTGTGACTCTTCAAGTTTTGCTACTTTATTGAACTTGAAATATTGTAGTAGAAGTTTATTCTTTTTGGTATCACCATAATCAAAATGTCTTACAGAAACTGAGGGCATCATAATATTATAGACCTTATCTAGATAAGCCATAGTAAGAAAATGTTGCATTTTATGTAGGTTTTTACTTGCTGATAGACTTTTAGGGAGGTAAAGGTATTCATCATACTGGGTCACTAAGTGGGCGTTTAGCTGATACTCTTGATCACTTTGAAGTGCAAGGTCTCGTCGAAATTTTTCATAATACTTCTGTACCGTGGCAAAATGCATGCCTAAACTCTTTGACGCTGCTCTAGCGTTGTCCCCTTTGTAAAAAGCATTAAAAAGTTTTTTATTACGTTCAATTTTTTTAGGACTAAACTTACGTTTACACTGACTACACTTTCGTTGTTTATCTGCTAATACGTAAGTATTACCCTGCTTGCAATAGATACATTTCATAATAATATTATATACTTTAGTCCTTAAAATATAGTAGAAATGATTTTTTTAATATACTTATAATCTAATACGTCTTATTATTGTTAATGTTAATTCACTTAGGAAGGTTTTTAGATGGAGTTATCTCTTTTAATTGTATTTTGGTATGGAATTTTACATGCCTTTGGTCCTGACCATCTGACTGTTATTGCTGACTTCTCTATTGGAAAAAACAGACGAAAAACGATGTTAATTACGGCACTATTCGCTATCGGACATGGTTTAAGTCTTTTTGTGTTTGCAAAAATCCTAGAAAGCACTATCATATCCGAAGATATTCTAGCTTCTGGAGATCTCATCTCAGCTACTGTAATTATTGGCATGGGTCTGTATCTCTTGTATATGGTGTTTTCCAACAAAGTACAGTTGCGCAAACACATGCACGATGGGAAAGAACATACCCATATCTGGTTTGGAAAGGCGCATGAGCACACAGCAGACCTTGGCAAAAGTTCATCCTTTACGCTAGGACTTTTAATGGGTGCTGGTGGTGTACGTGGTATGCTTATCACCTTAGGTGTTGTCCAAGGTGGTAATGTTGATTTTACAATGGTTGCTGCTTTTACCCTTGGTGTTATGTTGATTTTTGTCGCCTTTGGAATGTTGATACTATATATCAATCAAAACTTATTAGGTAATCTTACTAATGTAAGAAGAGCCTTTAGTATCGCAGGTGTAATTTCACTTGTGGTTGGAACAAATATTTTATTTGCTTAAGGAGCAAAAATGTGTATAGATTGTGGATGTAGTATCAGAGGAACAGAGGCAGAACATGCTCACGAGCATAGTCATGATGGGGAAAAAACATTTCATACTCATAGCCATGATGATAAGGGACATGAACATGCACATGATGACTCTTCATCACACCAAAAAGCTCATGAGCATCTGCATCATAACCCTCAACTCAATGATACTAAGACCATTGCTGTTATACAAAAAATCTTAGATAAAAATGACCATGAAGCGGACCATAATAGAAAACATCTTGAAGAGAAGGGTGTTTTGGGCATTAATCTGATGTCGAGTCCCGGTTCAGGAAAAACAACCTTACTTGAACATCTAGCAGATTGTGCAGAGTTCACTTTTGGTGTTATTGAGGGTGATTTAGAGACCGAACGAGATGCTAATCGTCTTAGAGCAAAAAAAATCCCTGCTATGCAGATACAAACAGGTACAGCCTGTCATTTAGATGCTTTTATGGTGCATAAGGGCTTACATAATATGCCTTTGAATGATATTGATGTCTGTTTTATAGAAAACGTTGGTAACTTGGTCTGTCCCGCTTCGTATGATGTAGGCTCACACTTAAACATTGTCTTAGTCTCTGTACCTGAGGGTGAAGATAAAATTGCTAAATACCCGGTAATGTTTCGACAAGCAGACCTTGTTTTAATTACAAAAACAGACTTGCTTCCTCATTTTAAATATGACATTGAAGCTGAAAAGGCTGAAGCAAGACGTATCAAGCCTAATGTTGACATTTTAGAGGTCAACATAAACGACATTGACTCTGTTAAAGCAGTGGCCCAATGGATAGAGTTTAAACGAAAAATGAGAGCCTAGTTATGTGTCTGTCTATTCCAAGCAAGGTTGTTAAGATATCAGATGATAAAACCATGTGTACCGTAGATACTATGGGTGTTCAGCGTGATGCTAATTTGATGATGATGGGTGATGATGATGTTAATGTGGGTGATTATGTTCTCTTACATATCGGTTTTGTAATGAATAAAATTGATGAAAAAGAGGCAATGCTCTCCATAGAAACGTATAGAGAAATTCTAGAACTTATGGATGAAGATGAACGGCGAAGAGCCATCGTAGATGATGATAACTGCCCAAACAGAGGTGCCTAATGACGCTAGAGCTAAAAAATCTATATGATGATTTTCGTGATGGTGACACCATTAAAGCTTATGCAAAAATCATAGCTGAAGATGCTAAGAAGTTAAAAAAACCTATTAATATCATGGAAGTATGTGGTGGACACACGCATACTATTATGAAATTTGGCTTACCTCAATTGCTACCTGATAATGTAAATTTTATTCATGGCCCAGGGTGTCCTGTGTGTATTATGCCAAAAGAGCGGATTGATCATGCCTATGTTTTAGCCATGCAAGACAATGTTATTTTGGTTACCTTGGGTGATATGATTAAAGTTCCCGGAAGTAATGGAAGTCTGCAAGATGCTAGAGCTAAAGGTGCCGATGTTCGTTTTGTCTACTCTCCTATGGAGTGTATTAAAATTGCACAAGAGAACCCTTCTAAGAAGGTGATCTTTTTTGCTATAGGTTTTGAGACAACAACACCAATGACTGCAGTACTTGTTGAACAAGTTATTAAACAGAAAATTCCCAATATCTTTTTTCACATTAACCATGTAACCGTTCCTGAAGTCATGGTAGAACTTATTGATTCTCGTGATGTGCATGTGGACTCTTATAACAACCAGATTGATGCTTTTTTAGGTCCAAGTCATGTTTCAGTTATTTCAGGCTCAAAGATTTACGATAAGTTTCCTAAAGATTATGGTCGTCCTGTTGTAGTAACGGGTTTTGAACCAGTTGATGCTATGCAAGGTATCTCAATGATTGTGAAACAATTTATCCATGAGCGTTGCGAACTGGAAATTCAATACAAGCGTGTTGTGAATCATGAGGGTAACCTCAAGGCACAAGCACTTATAGAAACCTATTTTGAAAAAATGAGCCTCTTTCGCTGGAGAGGTTTAGGAAATGTTCCCGACAGTGGTCTTAAGTTGAAAAAAGAGTTTGCTGATTATTACGCAGAAATTTTATATAAAGAGATCCTTCCTATAGCTGAAATCGAAGACCATAAGCTTTGCATCTGTGGTGATATATTAAGAGGTATGGCAAAACCTCATGAGTGCACTATCTTTGGTACTGCCTGTAAACCAACAACACCTATTGGTTCTTGTATGGTGAGTTCTGAAGGTGCTTGTGCTGCGTATTATAAATATGGAAATCTTCTTTAAGAAGAACCAAATCAAGGAAAGCAATGACAAAAACGGTAACTATCGCACATGGAAATGGTGGTGAAGAGAATAACGAACTTATAAAAAATATTTTTTACAAACATTTTAAAAATGAGATTCTTGAAAAAAGTGAAGATGCGGCTGTCATAGAAAATGGAAAACTAGCCTTTACAACAGATAGTTTCACCGTTAGTCCCTTATTCTTTCCCGGAGGAGACATTGGTAAACTTGCAGTGTGTGGTACCTGTAATGATTTAGCCATGATGGGTGCTAAACCTAAATATATGACCTGTTCTGTCATTATTGAAGAAGGATTTTCTACCCGTGATTTAGAGAAGATAGTCAAGTCTATGAAAAAAGAGTTAGAGATAAATGGTGCCATAGTTGTAAGTGGCGATACTAAAGTTGTTCCAAAAGGTAGTGTTGACAAGCTTTTTATTAATACTACTGGAATTGGTGAGATTGAACACGCTGGTATATCCGCATCAAACATAAAAGAGGGTATGTCCATTTTAGTCAGTCGAGATGTGGGAACCCATGGTGCCACTATTTTTGCTGCACGGGAGGGCATCGAGCTTGAAAGTAGTCTACAGACCGACTGTGCTTCACTTTATCCTCAAGTCAAGGCACTTATCGATGCTGGTATTAAGCTTGTAGCTGTGCGTGATGCAACAAGAGGTGGTGTCTCAGCCGTTTTAAATGAGTGGGCAAAAGCTTCTGATATATGTATTGAGATTGAGGAGGAGAGTGTTCCTGTTCAAGAAGAGGTGCGTGGCATTTGCGAGATGCTTGGTTTTGAAGCAGTTGATTTGGCGAATGAAGGAACCTTTGTCTTAGCTGTAAATGAAGATGACACTTCTAAAGCCCTTGATATTCTTCAACAGACACATCAAAGTGCCTCGATTTTAGGAAAGGCTACCTTACAACATAAGACAAAAGTGATTTTACACTCCTCGTGGGGAACAAAACGATTTTTAGACTTACCTACGGGTGAACTCTTACCTAGAATCTGTTAAGAAAATTAATGAAAATACTACTCCTCATCACTGCTTTTAATGCTCAATCTCAAGCTGTTTATACCTACTTGCAAGATGAGGGGCATCAGCTCAGTGTAAGTTTTGCTGTTAATGATTTGCAGATGCTCCACGAGGTCAAAAGTTTTGAACCCGAGCTTATTTTGTCTCCTTTTTTAAAGGCTTATATTCCTTCAAGTATTTATGAGAACTATCCGACCTATATTTTTCATCCTGGTCCACGAGGAGATCGTGGTCCAAATTCCTTAGAGTATGCACTTACTGCACATTCAAAAGAGTGGGCCGTAGTGATTTTAAAAGCCAATAAAGCTTATGATGGTGGTGATATTTACGCTGAAGTCCCCTTTAAAGTACGCCAAACCTATAAGGCATCACTGTACAGACAAGAGATTGTCCAAGCTTCTTTGACAGCACTTAAGACTTTTTTAGCGACCTACCCAGAACAAAGCCATACTCCCCAAATCTTAAACCCAATTCATGACGCCTTTACCCAAGAGAAGAGAGCCATTAATTGGATGCAAGACAAAACAGAAACAATTATTCAAAAAATCTATCTTTCAGACTCCTTTCCCGGTGTTTTAGATGAGATAGCTGGTCTGCCTTGTTATCTTTATGGTGCACACATAGAAGATAAATTTCGAGGTAATCCTAAAGAAATTTTAGCAAAACGTGATGGGGCTATATGCCTCGGGACGGTTGATGGTGCCGTATGGATTAGTCACTTAAAAATGCCTAATCATTTTAAATTACCCGCAAGTTATGTACTCAAAGAGAGACTTCAAGGTATAAAAGAGGAGAGATTGCCTCTCATTTTTGATAAAACCTATAATACCTTTTATGAAATAAGTGTTGAGAAGCGTGAGGAGGTAGCCTACCTCTGTTTTAACTTTCATAATGGAGCAATGAGTGCGGCGCAATGTATTCGTCTTAAGTACGCTGTAGATTATCTTAAAACCCAATATGAGGTCTTAGTTATGGTGGGAGGAATGGACTTTTTTTCTAATGGCATTCATCTTAATATCTTAGAAGATTCTGCCAAACAAGGTGAAGATGGATGGGCAAATATTAATGCGATGAATGACCTTGTGAGTTCTATCTTGTATGCTGATGAGATTGTAACCATTGCTTCATTTGCAAGAAATGCGGGGGCTGGTGGTGTTTTTATGGGACTTGCTTGTGATTATGTCGTTGCTAAAGAAGATGTGATTTTAAATCCTCACTATCAGACACTTGGCTTAAGTGGAAGTGAGTATCATAGTTATACCCTGCCTAAACGTGTTGGAAAAAAGTGTGCTAGTCAACTCTTAAGTGCCTGTCTGCCTCTGTCTGTGAAACAGGCTAAAAATATAGGGATGATTGATGAAGTGTTCACTCATGATACTTATTATGAAGCCCTGCACAACTTTTCAAAAAGTAAGTACAGTGATGAGTTTATCTGGGATAAGCAGGATTATATTCAAGAGCATAAAGCAGAGATAGAAAAGTTAAAAGAGAAAGAGTTAGCCATTATGCATCCAGAGTTTTGGGATGAAAAAAGCACTTTTCATACTTTACGACACACCTTTGTTTATAAATACTGCCCCAGTAAGACACCACAACGATTACAATACAAAAAAAGGAAACTAAATGCATGAGTACAGCATAGTCCAAGCACTACTCAATCAATGTGAAGAGATAGCAGAACAAAATGATGCTTCTGCTGTCACAAAGATTATCACTAAAATTGGTGTCCTCTCTGGAGTTGAACCCCAGTTGTTACAGACTGCCTTTGACACCTTTAAAGAGGGTACCATATGTAGTGGAGCAGAGTTTATTATCAACCATCAAAAACTCAAACTTGAGTGTAAGGATTGTGGTAATATTTTTGAGGTAGATGAAGTGCGTTATTACTGCGCAGAGTGTGAAAGTTTACGGATTAAAGTCTTAGATGGGGAAGATATGTACCTCATGAGTGTAGAGATGAATTAAAAGGAGAAAATGATGCAAGAGTATTGGGAATTATATATGAAAATGTTAGAGGGGAAACCAGCTTCTATTCAGTTTAATGCTGGAATTTCTATAGAATTTGGAGAGATTGAATACAAATATCCAACCATTGCCTTTGTAAAAGTAAAGCTAAAAGAGCCAAATGAGAGAGGTCTTTTAGGCGAAAATGAAGAGCCGGAAATTTTATTTATGGAAGATAAACTAGAAGCTTCAATGATTAAATTTCGTATTGGAAAGTATGTGGGACGTGTGATTTCTGATGGTTATGTTACCTTTTTATATTATCTACAATACACTTTTAACTGGCAAGACTTTATCAATTTTACACTTAATGAGTACAGTAGTTATGAGGTAATCAATGGGCATGAAGATGATACCCAGTGGAATTATTATAAAAAACTCCTCTATCCAAGTGCGAAAGAGTGGCAACTTATTCAAAATCATAAGGTCTGTGATAACCTAAAACAATCTGATGACAATCTTCATCTTCCTCGCGCCATTGAACATAAAATATTTTTAATGTCTGAAGATAAAAAAGAGGCATTAATTGCTGCTTTAAAAGAAGAAGGTTTTAATATGAAAGAAGATATTGTGAATGAAAATGGAGTAAAGGGTTTAAATTTCTACCGTATAGATAAACCTTTTTATCACGACATTGATGAGTTGACACTTTCGTTAATTGATCTGGCATCAGCCCACGAGGCAGCATATGATGGATGGGAAACAAGTATCGTAAAAGGAAAACTTTAAAGGTTTTAAATCATCTTCCTTGAGGGGTCTCTTGCCCTGTCAATAATCTCTTGCAGTGAAGTTTGCTTGGTATTTTTGGAGTGCTGTATGCCATGTTTTTCAAGGTACTGAAGTACAACAGAAATATAGTCATCAAAGGCATCACTGATTGTTTCACTTAGCGCAATGTCAAAGGTCACCTCAGATGGGACAATGCCTAAAACCATTGCAGTAGGAACTTCTTTACCCTGCAACTCTAACATATCCATACATTGGATAATTCCAATTTCATGCGCTCCTCCATTATTTAATCCGTAACCACTTAGTTCTTGGGCAGGTATAGCATAAATAGATCCTGACTCATCTTTTAATTCAATGCTATCAAGAATTAAGATATGTTTATTTTCTTCTATTACATTTAAAAGATGTATTCCCTCAACACCTCCATTTATTATGTTGACAGGTTTTAAAAACATATAATTAGCATTTAGAAAACTTGCTGCATAAATACCTAGTCCATCATCTTTTTGAAGTATATTACCGATACCTAATATTAACATTTGACATCCCTTATTAAGAAGTATAGTAACAAATATCGACTGAATTTATATACATAATACATTAGAGTTGTGATCTGGCTACACTTATTAGGACACAAAAATGTTAGAATTTCTAACTACTAATAAGAGGAAGAG
>JAJRQV010000085.1 GCA_024280035.1 Campylobacterales bacterium | reverse complement strand
GTCCAGTGCATATGAATAACATCAATATCGTTCTCATCTATAATCTTAGAAAGTTTTCTTGCGGCTGAAAATGAAAATGAACGATTTCGTCGTATCTTTTCATATCTGAACTGAGTATTTTCATAATACTGCTCTAACTTTGTAGTTATACCAATAACTGAGATAACATTCATATTATCATGAAGTGCTTTGGCTGAACGAACCATATATAGCTCTAAACCACCTAAATCAGGAGAGAGACATAGTTCTAATAAATTATTCATATTTTCTGGTACTTTTTTTTAATTTTCAAATAAATTGCTTTAATAATCTCTTTTTGATTAATTATTTTATTAATAGCTGGTGTCATCTCTTGGGCTTCATCATCATACTGATGGGCTATTTCATTTCGTATCTCTCTTAAGTATGTCCACTCTTTTACACTAGAAAGATAACCGACTTTTTCTAATTTATTTAAAATATCCATAAATGATAAGTTATCAACATTATCTACATATTCTTTAGCAAGTAGCTTAAATACTTTGTCACCTAAAGTGTCTTGCAATTTCGAAAACCTATAAAGGTACTGATCAACATCTTGCACTTCATCCTTAGAAAGTGTCTCATACTTTTCTACTGTTAAAGGAATGAAACTTTCCATATCTGAATAGGCTTCTTCTATTCTTTGCAAATGCTTATCACACTCTTTAAAATATTTTTCTAATTTAATTTTATCTATGTTCAATTCAACTCCTTTTTCTAAGGCTTCTTTTTCTACTAAGCTAATGCCATCTTTTGCAATAACTAAGTCTATCTTCTGTTCTCCGAAACTTTCTTTTAAAGCACTCAAGAACTGTATTTTCTTATCTAAAACATCTATTTTATCACCAAGAAGATATAAGTCAATATCCCCACCCTTTTGTCCATCATCTACGCGACTTCCAAAAAGATATATTCTACTCTCTTTTGAAAAAAATCTATTTTTGTGTTTTAAAATAGTTTGTATTTCAGCTAAAGAGAGTCTCATTACTTATTTTCCTCATTTTCTTGAAGTTCAAGCATAATCACATACTTCATATAAGCATTATACGCAGAAGCAAAACCAACATGCCACTCATGTAAGCCACCTAGTATTCCACCCTTAATTATCATACCCTTAAAAAAAGCGCCTAAACCGTGTAAAAATGGGTCGTACCAAGAAGCCCGTTGTCCTTCTTTAAAACGTACATGCGCAAGATTAACTGCAAACCGATCTGCTTTTCGTACCAGCATACCAAAGTCTGTAAAAGAATAATGGAGCATATACACATCTAACTTTTGAAAATTCTTTGTTTGAACCGCCCCGTGTTCACCTTCTGTGTTATATCCACATTTTGTTTTATTATATAAACGTACTACCCGATCCGGATACCACTGGTGAATATACTTCTTACCAATAAAGCTCTTTCTTCGAAATGAAAAGCCTTCATATTGAGTCTTCTCTAAATCAATACTTTTTATCATCTCGAGAGCTTCATCTTCAAAGCGCTCATCTGCATCTATGCTAAGTAACCAATCATTTTTAGCATACTGCTCGCACCAAGCTTTTTGCCCACCGTCACCAAGATATTTCTGTTTAATCACCTTAGCACCAAGGTTTTCAGCAATCTCAACTGTTTTATCACTACTAAAAGAGTCTACAACAATAACTTCATCACATACATGTTGAACATTCTTAATCACATCAGCAATGTGTTTTTCTTCGTTTAATGTTATAATTGTAGCCGTAATATTTTTTTGCATATTTTTACTTTTAAAAATTTTATAGATTTTAACATAGGCTCACTTATATGGGTATCAAATACAAGCTTCATCCATCATTTCCAGAGTTTAAAAAAGACCTTTTTAATATAAAAGAGGTCTTTTCTAAAGATAATGAGATTATTCACAAGGCTCGTAATGTTTTAAAAGTTGTTCCCTTGCATGGCGTTGATACCGTTGTTAAAGCCTTTAGAATCCCTAATGCCATTAATCAATTTGTTTATGCCTACCTTCGAAAATCAAAAGCATATAAATCTTATTTTAATGCTCTCAAACTAGAAGAACTTGAAGTCAACACACCCTCACCTATTGGTTTTATTGAATTTTATTCAAATGGTTTCTTTAAGGAGAGTTATTTCCTCTCAAAAAAGTTTGATTATGAACTCACCATGGCAGATATCCGTGATAATCCTCCTGTTGATAAAGACCCCATTTTAAAAGCTTTCACAAGGTTTACTTATGAAATCCATCAAAAAGGTGTTTGGCATATTGATTATTCAGGTGGAAACATTTTAATTAACAGAGATAATGACACCTATAATTTTTCACTTGTCGATATTAATAGAATGGAATTTAAAACTATCTCTGAATATCAAGGTCTAGAAAACTTCAATAAATTTTGGTTTAATGAAACTGATTTAACTACAATTGCAAAAGAGTATGCCTTACTAGCAAACTTAGATGAGAAAAAAGCTATTAAAGAAATTATTTTTCAAGACAAAAAGTTAAAAGATCATGTTTTAAGACGTAGAAAGTTAAAGGCTTTTTTTTATCAATAAGCACCATGAATTTTCACTTAATCTAAGCCTATGATAACTCTATATTGAGTACAATATCGTCATACAAGAATACCTATTATGTTAAAGGTCTAAAATGCTAAATAGAATCATTAATTTCAAAGTTATGGGCGATGAAAGAGGTTCATTAATAGCACTTGAGGAGAACCATAATGTTCCTTTTGATGTAAAAAGAGTTTTTTATATTTATGGTACTCAAGAAGGTGTACCTCGGGGGGAGCATTCTCATTATAAAACAAAACAACTATTAATCGCTATAAATGGAGAGTGTAAGGTCACTCTAGATTCTGGTCATTCTAAAGAAACATATATACTTAACAAACCAAATATTGGTCTTTTTCAAGATGCTCTTATTTGGGGAAGTATGCATAATTTTACTGAT
>JAJRQV010000084.1 GCA_024280035.1 Campylobacterales bacterium | reverse complement strand
TAATCGAACCCGAGTCAAGCTTAGAGTTAATAAAAACATTAGAGAGTGTTTTAGAAATCTGCTCATATTCAGTATTGGCTCTAAAAAATGCAAAATGTGAAAGTTTTTTATCTTGTCCATACAGTACAGACTTATACTCTTTTGGAGAGTTTAACACCGGTGAAAGTTCATACTCTTTTTCAAGTAATCGTGCCCATAACTCCTTAGGCTCATATGCTAAATTAGACTCAAAAAACAGCTCTTTAACCTCTTCTTTATTTCGTTCAATAGCAAAACGGTATTTTACCCTAAGCCCACCCGCCTTATACACAATAGCAAGTACTGTAGAATTTTCATTTTCAAATCGATACACAAGATAAGAATTAATGGAAGCAAAATAATACTCTTCAAAACGTTTTTTCTTTCGTGAGATTCCTAAATGTTCTGAACGCCCTGCTCCATAAAAATAAAGAATTGAACGTAAAATAGTTGTTTTTCCTGCACCATTTCCACCTGAAAACAGTGTATTCGCACCCACATCAATCGTAGCGAAAGGAAGTGTTGCTGAATTAATAAAACTGACTTCTTTAAGCTGATTCATTTGATTCCACCTGTATAGCATTTAAGAAAGTTTCTATGTAATGGTAAGAAGACAGAACTATATAACGTTCTTCATGTTCATCTTCAAGTGCCATAAAACCTCCTTTTTTAAATTTTTCAAAAACCTTTGCACATTGGGCATGTAGGGTTTGAGGTTTAGCAATATTTTTAAGTCGATCAAGTCGGTCTTTTAATACAACATTAGAGCCTACTGCATCAGCTCACTCTCTTACGGTTGTTCTAAAACCCACCCCAAAGGTTGCTGAAAATTGTAGCATTAACTCTACTAAATCAATATATTCTAAAATCATATGCAGTTTATCTTCGGTTTGAGAAGCAGACAACTCTTTTGAGAAATAGAAATACCCATCTTCACGAATAAGATAAAAACCGATATGTTCAAAAAAATCATAATGCCCACCAAATTCTCTTTCACATGCTTGAAAAAGATCACGTTCATTACGTAAAGGTGAATTTTCACATAAGAAATTTCCCTTACTTAAAATTTCAAAAATCTCTTTACTCTGTTTAGGTAGGTTCATTTAAAGCTCTCTTTTTTGGGGTAATGAATAGGTATTCATATTGCTGTACTTTTTCTCTTCTTGTTTCATCAAAGTTATATTCATTCTCGTACATCAGTGCAAGTTGACAATACAAAGTTATCTTCTCTTCTAAATTTTGTTCAATTTTAAACTCTTTTGCATTTATAAAAGAAAAAAGGTCGTATTGTGAGTCTAAAAACTCTTCATGCAAAGCATCAATGTCAATCATAAACTGTGCTTTTTCTTCAGCTTCAAAAAAACTCTCTTCAAGTTTTTCAGCCTTAGACATATTTATCTTTATTATAGGAATAACATGTTTTAATTTTTGTACCATCTCACAAAAGCCAAACTCATACACCTCTTCTGTGTCTAAAAGAGATGAAAAACGAAGGGGTTTTGACATAAACAGTGGCACGGTCTCCATCTGCAAGAGTTCAAGTAGGTTCGTTTTTTCTTTGATTTCAAGAGCAGACTTCATCTCTTTAAGTTTTATAATATGTTCAAAAAAGTGCTGTTTATGAAGGGTTTTATTAATATACTCAATAACTTGTTTTTGAAGTTCAATTAAAGAGACCCTTAACTCTCTTAGTCGGACTTTTAAACGCAGAGATAGAAGTATTGTTTCATGAGAAGAGACAAGATTAAAAAAACTCTCTTCATGTGACAATGTTTTTTGAACCTTTATCTCTATATTCATTAACTTATCAAGCTTTAACTTATAATGTTCAAGTTCTAAAACCTTATTTTTATGTAAACTTTGCGTCTTATAGGTCAGTCCAATATGCAGTTGCAGTAAAGAGAGATTCTTTAAAATCATATTAGGAATTTTTTTAAGGATACGTTTTATCTTTCCTAGATAACGCTCCCGAGAGTGTTCATTATCTTTCTCATTTTCATACAGTTCAATATTGTATTTAAGATTAATTAAAAGTTCATCAACATCTCCAATTTCAACATCTTCATTGGTTTCCAAAAACTCTTCAAAAAAGCTCAAGACCCTCTCATCAAGCTCAATGCTATCATCTGTTTGACTTAAAAGTTCTGCATTGAGCAGATAGTCTAACTTATCTTCACCTATAAGGGATGTCAACTCGTGCCAAGCTACAAAACGGTTACGTTTTTCAAAAAGTGACTCAAAAAGTTGACGTTCACTGTTAAGGGTACTAAGGAGTTTACTAATATTTGAAATCAAGGGTGGCTTCTCATTTTATTCATATCTTTATTTTAGCTAATAGAGTTAAATGTAAGGTAAAAAAACAGATAAAATTGACCATCATCAAAGAGGAAAACCTCTGTTTAACCTATAATTTAGAAAATGGAGAGAAAATGATAAATATTGATGCAATCCCTTTGGTGAATTTTGATGAGATTAATGCTGTTCATATAGAAGAAGTTGAACTTTTAAATAAACTTTATCATTTACTTCATATGCAAAAAAAAGATGAAAAGAAGATATTACTTAGTCTTAATGAGCTACTTTTACATGTGAGAGAGCATTTTGCACATGAAGAAAGATTAATGAAAGACTCTTTTTATCCAACAATGAGTATGCATAAGGCAGAACATGGAAAAATCATTAATGAGATGCAGATGCAAATTATGGAGTTTAGAAACCGTAAAGATTATGAGCTTTTACGTGAATATTTCGAAGATGAGATTCCAACATGGTTAAATCAACATATAAAAAGTATGGATATTATCCTTGCTGAATACCTAAAAAAGAGAGTTTAAACCCTGAAATAGGTCTGATTGTATAAACAAGATAAAAAGACTCTTTTATATTGATTTATATCAAGATTATTAATATAGTCTTTGATTATACTGCCACTATCTTTTCAAATTATCAAAACCTGAAAAGTTTAATTTCATCTCTTCTTATTGACAGTATCCTAAGGTCAAAAGCATTAACCACTTATTTCCCCTACGTCATAAGTGGTTCTTTCTTAATTTAACATAAACAATAAAACCTTATTTAGCTACAATCCTCTAGATTTAGTAAAACTTATTATAATCTCGCATCCTTTTCATAAAGATGTTTCTAGAAACCTCCTTATATTTAGAACATTGATTTATAAATTTTATGATATGAAAAGTCATTCATTTCTTCTTATCTAGATTATGCTAATTATCTAAATAAAGAAAATTCTTGCCCTAATACCCTACTATTAGGCAAGACAAGAATCCATTAACTTCAAAAAATATTAATCATTTCAATTAACTACAATTACTCTCGCTATTACAACTTCTCTTGTGTATCATTGCAAAAACCTTTTCCTACGTAGCCATAATGAGATATATTAAACCCCTATTTGTTGGACTATTTTTAAGCCTTCTTTTTTTAGGATGTAGTTCAAATGAAATCCATGAACCTGTTGATGCAAAACTTGTTGTTCAAAAGAGTGTAGCAGACTTCACCCTTAATGACCAAAATGAAAAAAGCCATAAAATAAGTGCAGATACAAAAACACTAATCTTTGCTTTTTCAAAAGATATTGGACATGCTTGTAATGAGTTTTTTGATAAAAAAGCAGATAATTATTTGGATAAGAATAAGGCTCTGTTTATTGCAGATGTGAGTGGTGCACCTTCTCTAATTAGAAGTATGTTTATTATGCCAGGGCTAAAAGACTTTAAACATACCGTTTTAGTGATTGATGATAAAAGTATTTCTGCTAATTACAAAGCAGGTATGAATCCTGAAAAAATTGTTATTGTTAAACTTGATAATAATATTATTACTTCTATTGAAACAGTAGATACTGCTCAAGAGATGGCAGATAAAATAGAAGAATAAATCTTCATATACTTTGGTAGTGTATATGCCTACCAAAGAACTTTTTTTACTCACTAATAAGTTTATAAACTTACATAAAACTAAGAAAACCTTTACTACAATATAATAAGACAAATACTATAAACACATATTAATATTTAAAGGGGAAAATATGTTTGGATTATCCAAAAAAATCGAAGCCTTAGAAAAAAAACATCATAAAGAGATAGAGATACTAAAGAGTGAAAATCAGGATTTACACCTACATATTCAAAACCTTGAAAAAGAAGTGAGTCAGCTTCAAGAAGAGCCTGATGATATTCGTGATGAAGTCTTAGCAATTTTACTAAAAAGTTATGATGATGGAGCTAACTTTGTTTTAAAAAATATTGGTGGAAACTTAGTGATGCTTGATGAGATTAATAAACTAAATACTTTAAATGCTGACAAAATGGAAAGAGTTGGTACGCAAACACATACTATTGCAGATACCATTGAAATCCTACAAGAGTTTTCAACTCAACTGGGAGATGACTCAAGTTCACTTAATGATAGTGTTATTTCAATTGCAGAAATTATTAACCTTATTAAAGATATTTCAGACCAAACTAACTTACTTGCCTTAAATGCTGCCATTGAAGCGGCACGTGCAGGAGAACATGGACGGGGATTTGCTGTTGTTGCGGACGAGGTAAGAAAACTAGCAGAGCGTACACAAAAAGCAACCCAAGAAATTGAGATTAATATTAATGGGCTTAAGCAGAATTCTAATTCAATGCTTGAAATTAGTACTACCTTTGTAGGAGAAACAACAAAGATTATAGATATTTTAGATATCTTTAACGAAGATATTGATGCTGTTGTCAAAAACTCATCTAGTATTCGTTCAAAAACAACTAATCTTACCAATGATATTAATGTCAGTAATGTAAAACTTAATCATATTATCTTAAAACTACAAGCCTATCAACTTATGCTTAATGATAAAGCTACAAATATTAGTGATGCTAACTCTTGTGAATTTGGAAAATGGTTCGCTGTAGCAATAAAAAGTTTCTTGAAAAACAATGCATCTGCTACATCAAGTATAACTCAGCACCATAATAATGTACATGAGGGGCTTGCTGAATCAGTACGTTTATTTAGAGAGGGTAAACATCAAGAGGCGCTCACCTACCTTAAAGACGTTGAAAATTCTAGTGCCATTGGTTTTGAAGAGTTACGTGACGCGGTAGAAAAAACACGTCATTAAGTTTATTGTCCTAAAAGATCACGCAGACTATCAAGGGGGTCTTTTCCTTCTAAAATATTATACACCTCAGAAGCTATAGGAAGATAAAGATTAGCTTCTTTATTAATCTTATGTAAGGCATAACTTGTTCCAATACCTTCAGCCACCTCACCTAAGTCACTTAAAATCTCTTTTTGAGATCTATTTTTAGCTAAACCAAGCCCAACTCTAAAGTTTCTTGACATAGTAGAACTTGCGGTTAAGAAAAGATCCCCTGCCCCACTTAAGCCTATAAAACTCTCACTTTTAGCACCATGACTCATTCCAAATCTTTGCATCTCGACTAAACCTCTTGAGATTAAACTCGCTGCTGCATTTTTACCTAAACCTAAACCATCACAAATTCCAGCAGCTATAGCAATTACATTTTTATACGCCCCAGCAACTTCTGCTCCTGCAATATCTTCACACTCATAGGTTTTGATAAATGAGGGAAAGAGTTCTGAGAATTCTTTTGCTGTTTGTATACTTAAAGAGTTAATTACCAATGCTGTTGGAAGACTTTTCATCACTTCTGCTGCAAATGAGGGACCGGATAAAAAACAGATATTTTTTGCAGGTACATAAGGGGCATAAATCTCATTTAAAAAACGACCTGTACTTGCTTCTATCCCTTTAGCAGCAACCAAAATTTTCTGATTATTATAAACAAAATTTTCTTTTAACCATTGACTAATTTCTTGAGCAGGAATAGCAATAATAATATAGTCTAAGTCTAAAACCTCTTCAAGACTAATAAAATTTTTCATATCACGTTTCGTTCGAGAAGTGATATAAACATCATTTTTTTCTCCTAAGGCAAAGGCCAGAGCTGAACCCCATTTTCCTGCCCCAATAACACCTACTTTTTTTCTCATTTGACACCCTTCTCTTCTGGAACAACTGCTTTTGAAATCTCTGTTTCAAAAGCTAATAAATCCTTTTCTCTTCCCATTACAACCAAAACATCACCCGCATCTATTCGGTGGTTATGCCCTTGTGCGGTAAAGGTGAATTCTGCCTCAAGTTCTTTATCGGCTATGGCTAAAATAATAATATTATACTCTTTATATAGATCAATTTCATGCAGATAACTGCCATCTAAAACTGTCTCATTTTGTATAATATATTCTGCAAGTTTTAAATCCTTATGCGAATACAAAACATCATTCATAAACTCAACAACACCCGGTTTTTCTAAGGATTCAACAATAACATTAGCCGTTGTTTCAAGTTTAGCGATAGCCTTATTTGCTCCAGCCAAACGGAGTTTATCTGCACTGTTTTTTGAAGTAGCTAAGGAGATAATATGAAGATTTTCATATTCAGCTCTTAATGAAATGGTTAAAAAAACATTTTGGGCATCATCATCTAAGGAGCAGAAACAGATAAGCTCATTAATATCAAAATTTTCTCCAATATCTAACCAGTCATCATCTAACTCAACCAGTTCAACATTAATACCATCATTATGTGCCGCACCCAGACTTATCTCGTCAATTACATACACCTTGGTATCTATCTTATCTACAATAAAGTTTCGTATAATCTCTTTTGCATATTCATTATAACCAAAGACTAAAACCTTTTTTCTCATAAAATAGCCTTATGTAAGTTTAGTGAGTACTCTTCAATAACAATTTCAAGTCCAATTACCACTAAGGTATCACCTTCATTAAGAAGGCTCTCATCTTCTGGATTAAAGTGAAATTCACCCTTTTTATAAATTCCAAGAAGAATAAGTTTGGTCATATCAATATTTAAATCCAATACTGTTTTTTTCATCTCTAAAATACGCGTATCAATGAGAATTTCATCTAAAACAATATTACTACTTTGAGAACGCAACACTTGAATAGCATCAAAGGCGACAGGTTTACCAGTAAACTCTTTTGAAATAACACCAACAAGCTCTTGAGGGTAGATAATAGTATCTATTCCCGCAAGTCTAAGTTTTTTACGATTTTTTCCCTCATGTAGATAAGAGAGCATCTTCATCTTAGGCTCAATTGAGCGAATAGTTAATGCCGTATAAATCGTTTGAATATCACTATCTTCTAAACATAAGACTGAAATAACCTGTTTTTTCAGGTCAATTCCATACATCTTATAGGTCTCTTGATTGGAAGGATCAGCAATAACAACAGGATATTTAGCCTTTCTCACCTGAAGAGCTTTTCCAGCATCTTTTTCTAAAATAACAAAAGGAAGTTTATCTCTAAGCAGACGTTTTATTACGATTTCTGCTATAGGTGAGTAACCACAAATAAGATAAAAATGTTTCATTTTAGAAATATCTGAAACAATTTTCTGCTCTTTAATGCTATCTAGCTGTTCAGTAAAAGCAGACACCACAATAGAGGTAGTAAAAGCAAGTACAGCAACGCCTGAGACAATAATAATCATAGCTACAGTTCGGCCCAAGTCAGTAACAGGAACAAAGTCTCCATATCCCACCGTTGAAAGTGTTACAAATGACCAATAAAAAGCTTCAAAAATGGTATCAATAGCCGAATTATCATTATTCGCCTCTGCCACATAAATGAGTACAGCCGAGACGGAAATCATAACCGAAGTAAAAACCATAAGTGTAAAAAATTCAAATTTCTTTGAGGCTAAGACCTGTGCAAACTGCTGTAAACTTTTGGTATATCTAAAAATTTTAAAGGCACGAAAAAGAATAAAAAGACGTAAGATTCTTAACTCATGGAAAAAAGGCATAATAGCTAAAAGGTCAATAATGGCAAATACCGAACTTATATATTTCCACTTCTGTTTTACGGTATGGTTAATAACCTTATGAAAACGAAACTTCTTATTTAAAAATTCATCTTTTTCATACTGAGTTATGACCTCTTTTGTAATTGAACTGTAGACCCAAAAACGTAAACTGTATTCCAACATAAAGATAATTGAAATAACATATTCATTATAAATAATTGCATATTCAGGAAGTGGATATTTCACCCCACGAATCAGAAGCATAACACTTGATAAAATCAAAAGCATCATAAAATAATCAAAGTATTTTTTGTAGGGATAAGACTCTTCTTCTAAAAGAGAATAAAAAAAACGTTTTGTATTTTGATAATTTTTAGAAGCTTTAAGAAAATAAGAGAAATCAACAAAACGTTTTATAAAAAAGTTCATCAGCTCTACTTTTATGCTAACTTAGCTTTTAAAACCTCGTTTACTGCTTGAGGGTTTGCTGAACCCTTTGAAGCTTTCATTACTTGACCCACAAAAAAACCAAAGAGTTTATCTTTACCAGCTCTAAACTGCTCAGCCTTGTCTTCATTGGCTGCAATAATTTCATCACACATTTTTTCAATCGCGCCCATATCTGTTACTTGTTTAAGACCTAGTTTTTCAATAATAGTATCTACACCTAAGTCATTTTCCATTAAGTAGTCAAGAACCTCTTTAGCTGCCTTACCTGAGATAGTCTGGTCATCAATTCTATTTACAAGTTCACCCATTGTTTTAGCACTTACAGGAGAAGTTATAAGCGTAAGCCCACCTTTCAGACGTGATTGCAGTTCGCCTGTCAACCATGTCGTAGCTGTTTTAGGTGTGCCGCCCTCTTTTATCATCTCTTCAAAAAAGTGTGCCATTTCTAAAGACGAGGTAATGACACCTGCATTATATTCATTAAGTTTATATTCTGAAATAAAACGTTCACGTTTCTTATCTGGAAGTTCTGGAATTTTAGAAAACTTCTCAAGCATAGCATCATCAATCTTTGCAGGACGAAGATCAGGCTCAGGAAAGTACCTATAATCTGCTGCACCCTCTTTACCACGCATAGAACGTGTTTCTTGCTTGTCTTGGTCAAACAGACGTGTTTCTTGAAGAATCTCTTCATCATACACCCCATCTTCCCAGGCAATAGTCTGACGTTCAACCTCAAGAGCAATAGCTTGTTCAATAAAACGAAAACTATTAATATTTTTAATTTCAACACGAGTATAAAGTTTTTTATCTCCCTTAGGACGAATCGAAACATTAACATCACAACGAAATGAACCTTCTTGCATATTTGCATCAGAAATATCTAAATAACGTACAATGGAGTGCAGTTTTTTTAAGTATAAAATCGCCTCCTCAGAAGAGGACATATCGGGTTCTGAAACAATCTCTAAAAGAGGTGTTCCCGCACGATTTAGGTCAACTTTTGAAACAGAACCATCATGAATATTTTTACCTGCATCGGCTTCAATATGCGCACGATTAATTCGAATTATTTTATGCTTTCCATCTTTAAAATCAATTTGAAGGGTTCCATGTTCAACAACAGGCGTATACAGTTGAGTAATTTGGTAAGCAGAAGGGCTGTCGGGGTAAAAATATGACTTTCTATCAAAATATGAGGTCTTATTAATCCTTGCATCAATCGCTGTACCTAACATAATTGACTTATGAAGTACCTCTTTATTTAAAACAGGAAGTGCACCAGGAAGGGCTAAACATGTGGGGCATGTATTAGAGTTTTGTTCTGCGTTAAAGCTTGTTGCACAAGAACAAAATAATTTACTATCTGTATTTAATTGAGTATGAACTTCAAGTCCAATTACTGTTTCAAACATTATTAAAAGCCTTTTTATATTTTAAAATATCGTATTGAAGCAAAGCCATAAACACCCAAGTCTTCGACCTGCTTTATCTGCTCTTTTGTGACAATGCCACCGAGTGCAAATATATTGGCTTTTATTTTACCCTTTATTTCTTTTAAATCCGCTAAACCCTTAGCTTTTCCCTTATTTGGAGAGTCAAAAATTGGACTGTACGTAATGGCATCTGCTTCTTTAGCTAAAAGTGCCTCTTCGTAGCTGTGCGTTGAAGCAATCACATACAGACCAGCTTCTTTGGCTTTACGTATATCATTAAACGCTAAGGAGCTTAAATGTACCCCATACGCACTTAATTTTATTGCTAAATCAACATCCCCATGTAAGAGTTTTTTATGACTTCCCTTCAAACTCAAAAACATCTTTGCTAAAGAAAGGTAGTTTTTATTATTTTTGTCTCTTAGACAGATGTAATCAGGTTTATGGATATCAATAATGTGAAGGAGTGACTCTTTTAAGGATAAGGGGCTTAAACCGCATATACTGGGGTCAGTAATAAAATAAGACTTAATGTTCTTCCCCTAGGGGGTTCTCTCTTTTTTTCAAGTTTATCTTATCTTTTTTTAGGAGTTCTGCAATTTCATACAACAATTTAGTCTGTTTTTTTTTTCTCTTCATAAGCATCTCTAAACAGGTTCATTGTCTCAAGAACTAAGATAAAAAAGAGTGTCGTAAAGATAAAAATTATTGTTGCAAAAAAAGCAGTAAAAACACCAAGATCAAGAAAGATTTTAAAACTAAGAAGACTGCCCAGAATAAGGACAGCCCAAGAGATGCCTAAAAGAAAACTAAGAAGTGTTTCAAAAAGGCTTTTTTTCATAAAGCGACTACTTAGTGATCTTCAGCAACAACCACTGCACCACCAAGATACACATAGGTTAGTATCATAAAGATGAAACCTTGAAGAAGTGCCATAAATGTTAATAATGCAAAGGGAACCATTGGAAAAATCCAAGGAGCGAGCATTAAAATAACCATCAAGAACATATCATCACCCTTAACATTTCCAAAAAGACGGAAAGAGAGAGAAACAATACGAGAAAAGTGAGAAACAATTTCAATGGGGAACATTAACCAATATAACCACCACACTGGACCCATAAAGTGTTTAAAGTATTGAATAATACCTTGATGACGAATACCTTCGTAGTTGTAGTAAATGAAAACAACAAGTGCTAAGGCTAAGGTCATATCTAAGAAAGCTGTTGGTGCTTCAAAACCTGGAATAACACCAATAAGGTTGGCAACAACTACAAAAAGACCAATCGTTGCAACAAGTGGAAGATATTTACGAGCATCTTCTTTACCCATAACATCTGTACCCATTGACAAAACACCATCAAGGTAAGCTGCCATTATATTTTGAGTTCCAGTAGGAACAAGACGCATACTAGATACAGCTACCTTAGCAATGATAAGTACGACAACCGCCGCTAAAAGCATATGTGTTACAAAAATAAAGCTATGATCGTGAGAAATCATACCGAAAAAGGTAAATAATCGACCTTCCATGTGTGTCCCTTGTTCAAGGTCTGTTAGAGCAGACCTTTTTTAAAATAATGACGCGATTATAGGTGAATTTGCATTAAATAGTGCTAAAAGCTAGATAAAATATTTAAATTTCTTTTTTTATTTTCATAAAACTTATCTAGGGCTATAATAAAGTATGTCAAAACAGTACTTTAACTTCTTAGAATATATTGGTTGCATTGTAGAAGAGTCTTCAAAACAGAAAGCAGTTCTAAGTATAAACATAAAATCTAAACACCTACAGCATCTGGGTTATATTCATGGTGGTGTCATTTCAACCCTTGCTGATAATACAGGTTGGTTTGTTATTGCACCTTACTTAACAGCATCTCAAACAGCTATGACTCAAGAATTAACCGTCAATTACTTGCACCCAGGAAAAGCAAAAAAAATCACCGCTATTGGTCAACTCATCAAAATTGGAAAAAGATCTGCTTTTGTGGAAGTTAAGCTTTATTGTAATGAAAAGCTTATTGCAACTTCTAGTTCACATCTGGCTATTTTACAAAAGAGATTATAAGGTGTACTATTTTCTTAAGTTTCTCTATTTTTTAACTAAAAAGTAAAAAAATAATTCTAAACTCAGTATCTACTATCTAACAATCATTTATACCATTTTTTCTTGCCCTAAACGATATAAGGCAAAATCATATTTTATCGGGTCATTTGCATCAAACTTACGCAAGCTTTGTGTTAACTCATATGCAGCTTCTAAATCATAAGTCTTTCTTTTTAAGAGCCCTAGTTTATGCCCAACATTAAAAGTGTGTGTATCTAAAGGAAGAAGAAGGTCTTTTTTATTAACACTTTTCCATAAGCCCATGTCTATATGATCTTTTCTAACCATCCAGCGCAGATACATATTCCATCTTTTTAAAGCACCTGAACCCTTACGTTTTGTACTTACTTTTCCAATAAGAAACTGATATCCTCTACTGGTATAAGCATTCATTTCATAAAACTTTTGTATTAAGGCATGTATACCTTCAACTACATCTGAGTTTTTTTGATAGGCTTGATAAAACAGCTCTTCTAGACTTTTCTCTTTTTTAAGACGAGAAAGGGTAATAAAAAACTGGACAATATCTTCATTTGATTGAAATCGATAATAAAAATCTTCTAGTTTGCCTCTAATTACAGTTTCATCCTTATCTAAAATACTCATATCAAAAGAGCATAAAAGTTTAATAATATTGTTTACCTTACCATACGCAAAAAGAGCACAAACTAAAGATACATATTCATCCTGATATTTTTTAGCAATTAAGATAGGATCAGGTCTTACTTCACTCACTTCATCAGAACTATTTCTGTTCTTTACTTCAATCTCAAGCCGTTTATGTATGTTGTTAAACTTACACCTAAAAGATAAAGTTTTTTACGCTCAGATGAACCTGCGATATTAAGCTGTTTTCTATATTTTGCAATGGTTCTACGCACCATCTTTACCTTAAATTTATCTTGAATCATATCTAAAAGTTTCATATCCGAAAGTGGTTTGCTATGGGGCTCCTCTTTTACTAAGGACAATAAAAATTCTTTTATTGCAGCATTAGAAACATCCTCATCAATGGCTGTCGTAAAGAACTCTTTCATAGCAAAAATTCCACGCTCACAGGCTATATATTTATTAGCAATGGCTCTTGAAATTGTAGAAGGATTATGTCCAAATTCATCAGCTAAGGTTTTTAGGGTTAAGGGTTTAATAGAGCCCCCTGTAAAAAACTCATACTGATACTCTACAATCATAAGCCCTACCTTGTACAGCGTTGCCCTACGCATATCAAGTGCATCTACTAAAGACTTTGCTTCTTTAATTTTAGCACTTACATATTCATGTTCAACACCATAATTTGTATCTATTGTTATCGTAGGATAATAGGTATCATTTATCTTAACTTCAATACCTCCATCTTCATTAAAGTAAATCATTAAATCACAAATGATTTCTATTGAGTCTTCAAAATACTCAATTCCAGGAGGGTTTCTAAAACTTTGAATAACTTTCAAAGCTTCTTCAAAACTTTTTTCATTAGTAAAGGAGTGGATATCTTCTAAACTATTTATAATTTTTCTTGCTAAAGTATAAGCCTCATCTGAAATTGTAGCATCATCAAGTTGAAACTGAAAACACTCTTTTACATCTTTAGCTGCAATACCAATAGGCTCTAAATATGCAAAACGTTTTCTTACTATCTCATACTCCTCTTCACTAACCCCTAATTTTTCACATAATTCATCCATATTTCCTTCAAAAAATCCATCTTCATCAAGGTTTTCTACAACAGAATATGCAATATCTTGAGATAAGGGAGTAGGAAATAAAGAGCCATCAATCTGTTCATCTAAGGCCTCATAAAGGGACTTTTTTTGAATAGTAAGCGCCTCAATCTTTTCACTTTGTGGGTTTTTAGCACCTTGCCCATGTAAGATTTTTTTAGGAAGTTTTTTTTCAAAATTTTCTTCAAAACCTGATTTGACTTCAATTAAAGGATTCGACTCAACAAAAGGAGCCATTGCCTCTTCTAAGTCACCCAGACCTGAGTGTAAGATAGGAAGCCAATTTCTAAGTGTGGAAGAGAGTTTAGTCTTACCTTCAACATTTTGTGAGGTCCTTAATGCCATAAGTCACCCTCTTTAAAAAAGCTCAAAAATAAAACCAAAGAAGAACAGAGGTTATTTAGACCATAAATAAGCATTAACTATTCTCCTTTTTCAGTTGTCGGTTCATTTTTTACACTTAGGTGTTAACGACTAAAATTTAAAACTTTCACCAAGATAGTGTTGTCTAACATCATCATTATTAGCAATTTCATCAGCTGTTCCTGAAGCAAGGAGTTCTCCTGTTTTAATCACATAAGCTCTGTCACATACAGCCAGTGTTTCACGAACATTATGATCTGTAATTAAAACCCCTATTCCAATATCTGTTAACTGATTAATAATCCCTTGAATATCCATTACCGCAATAGGATCAACACCAGCAAAAGGTTCATCAAGAAGAAGAAATTTAGGTGCATTTACTAGCGCTCTTGCAATCTCAACACGACGGCGTTCTCCTCCTGAAAGACTTACCCCCTTTCTCTTACGAATAGGTTCAATATTAAACAGATCAAGAAGTTCATCAATACGTTTATAGCGTGCATCTTCATCTTTAATATTAACCTCTTCCTCCACTAAAAGATTATCTTCAACACTCAGGTCTTTAAAAATAGATGACTCTTGAGGAAGATAACCAATCCCGCGAACTGCACGTTTATGAAGAGGAAGTTTAGAGATATTATCTTCATCAAAAAAGACCTCCCCCTCTGTGGCTTCAACTAATCCACATATCATATAAAATGTTGTTGTTTTTCCCGCACCATTAGGTCCAAGAAGACCAACAACCTCACCACTATGAACTTCTAAACTCATCCCCCGTACAATGGGTGTTTTTTT
>JAJRQV010000083.1 GCA_024280035.1 Campylobacterales bacterium | reverse complement strand
CTTCCACGTCCACCACCTTGGTTAATTTTTTCTGCTTTAATGCTTGGGTCTGGTAAGAAACCTTTAATTTGAACCTGAGGAACACGCTTTCGAATAAGTGCTTCAATACTTCTTAGGTATTCATGTTCATCAACACAGACTAAAGAGATAGCCTGACCTGTATTTCCTGCACGACCCGTTCTACCAATACGGTGAACATAATCTTCAGGAACATTAGGAAGTTCGTAATTTACAACATAAGCAAGCTGATCAATATCAATTCCACGTGCCGCAATATCTGTTGCCACAAGTACTTTTACTTTTCCATCTTTAAACTGAGAAAGTGCTTTTGTTCGTGCATTTTGGCTCTTGTTCCCATGAATAGCTGCTGAGGGTATACCATCTTTGTCAAGCTGTTCAGCAAGACGATTTGCCATATGTTTAGTACGGGTAAAGACTAAAACATGTGCCCATTTTTCTTCTATAATAAGTTGAGAAAGAAGCTCACGTTTACGACCCTTGTCTACAGGGTAAACAATCTGTTCAACCTGAGCTGAAGTCTCATTATCTCTAGCTACTTCAATTAAAATAGGAGAGTTTAAAAGCCCATCGGCTAATGTTTTAATCTCTTTTGAAAAGGTTGCTGAGAAAAGAAGATTTTGACGTTTTTGTGGAAGAACTTTTAAAATCTTTTTAATGTCATGGATGAAACCCATGTCTAACATTCTGTCGGCTTCATCTAAGATGAAATGCTCAACATTACGAAGGTCTAAGGCTCTTTGATTCATAAGGTCTAAGATACGCCCTGGTGTTCCAATAACAAGATCAACACCTTGTTTAAGCGTATGAATCTGAGGATTAATGCTCACACCACCAAAAATAACCATAGACTTAAAAGGAAGATATTTTCCATACGTTCTAACACTTTCAGCTACTTGAGCCGCAAGTTCACGCGTAGGAGTAAGCACTAATACCTGTACTTTTCTTTTGCCCTGAGGCTTAGGTTTTTTAGAAAGAAGTTGTAAAATCGGTAAAGTAAAACCTGCTGTTTTTCCTGTTCCTGTTTGTGCGCCAGCAAGTACATCTTTACCTTCTAAAACTAAAGGGATTGCCTTAGCTTGAATAGGAGTGGGTTCAGTGTAGCCTTGCTCTTTAATAGCACGTAAAATATGGTCATTAAGACCGAGCTCTGTAAATTTCAATAATAATCTTTGGGTTCAAACCTGTCACTTATGTGAGTCGGTCTAGTTTGAAGGGGGTTTTGTTTTAGTTAAAAACGGAGTCAGTCACCGACCGATGGGCGCTGAAGTTAGTTAAATTATAACCAGATTAACTTCAACTTAGGTCGGGTTTAAAAGTTAATTAAATCTATGCTTAAACTAAAAAGTAATAAAAAATAAATACGCCCAATAATTTAGCCAATGAAATAATACATGTGCCTATAATATTTCCTATTTGACACGAGGTACAGTGCTTATACTGTTTACCCTCATACTGCGCATAAAAGAAGTAAACAAGAAGTGTGCCCAACATCACAAACATGGTATAATTTTCTATCTGAACTAAAACCTTTAAACTTTCATCGCCTAAAAAGAAACTTATTAAAACACCAATTACACTAGCAATTAGTAGATAATTAAACCCTTTTAGAAGAACATCACGTTTAAAGGTTGTTGGACAATCATTTTTATCAATTACATCTGTTCCAAACTCCAGTTTTGCATCAAAAAGTTTTTTTTCATCTTCATCTAATCTAAGTCTAAAGTTCCCACCAAAGATATAATCATATTTTCTTTGAAGCGTAATAGCCAACTCGCCATCAGCCTCTAAATACTGCTGTGTTCCTGCAATATCTTGATAACTTATTGTTATTTTTTTATATCTTTTAACTTCTGCACTAAGACCAGGAAAATACGCTGTACTCTCCCTTGTTATTACCGTACCTTCTCTTTTAAACATTCGAATATTAATAAGTTCTAAGAATTCTCCATCCTCTTTTTTCACAACAATCACTGACTTAGAGGAGCCAATTTGAAAAGCAGCTAAAGCTTTTAAGTTATTCGCTTCTATTGTATCTTTTAGGTCTTGAATTAATTCAAGTACCTCTTTATCAAAAACCCTAATATCTACGTTATATCCCAAACTGGGTGTTTGGGGATAAACAATTATATCTTGAACCATAATTTTTCCTATTTAAAGCTCATTAGAGCATATCCATCATTTTGATACCCAATCGTATCTATAAAACTGTTGGGTGTTATTTTTATAAAAGGCAGTACATCATCTTCATCAATTGTATTTGCATTTAATGACATGGCACAGACTACAACCTCAACATTTTTCTCTTTTTTTAATCGAGTAATACTCTCTTGTGCTTTTTGAATATAGTCCATATCCTCGTCTGCAACAATCTCATCATAATTTTTAGAAACCATAGCAACACAACCCCCATGAAGCGTTAAAGCAACAAGTGCCGTATTGCCCTGCTCTTTTATCATCTTAATGGTTCTTTCTATTAATATCATACGTCCCATTACAAAACGAGCATCTTTTGCACTGCAGTCAAACACCACCTTATACTCATTAGCATGAACTAAACTGCTCAACATAAATAAAAAGAGCATAAGTTTTATAAACATCTTATTCACCTAAGGCAAAAACATTTGAAAGGGTGTTGATATAATTAAAATAGCCTGTAATGGCAACGGCTTCAATCACTTGAACATCCGAGTAACCCATCTCTTTCAAGGCATCAATTTCTTCTTTTAAGATTTTATAATTATCTTTTCCTGAGGCTTTAATACAAAAATTCAGTAGTGCTTTTTCTTCATCAGAAGTATCAATAGAGTCAACCCCTTGAAGTACCTGCTCAATACGTTCTTGTGAAAGCCCAAGCATTTTTGCAATACTTTTGTGTACATCCACACACATTTTACAGCCATTTTCTACAGAAATCAAAAGTGCAATAGACTCTTTAATATCATAAGAGAGTGTTGTCTCATCTAAAAGGTATTTTTGAATCATTACATCAGTTGCAAAATAAACCTTTTCATCTATCGCTAAAAGTTTAAAAATTTCTCCTAGTTTTCCTGTCTTTTCTAAGATAGGTCTTGCCTTATCTTGAATTGCAGGGCTCATCTGCTTAAATTCTGGTAAATCAATATGTGCCATAGTAGTATCCTCTATTTATCTTAATCTAACTCAAAACGTTAAGTTAAGGTTAACGTTTTTAGATTATAGGGTATAATTCTTATATATAAACTTAAAAAGGTTAACTAAATGGAGTATAAAATATCTGAACTTGTCGCCAAAACAGGTACACCTAAATCAACTATTTTATACTACATTAGAGAAGGTCTTTTACCTGAGGCTAAAAAACTAAAGTCTAATGTTCATCGTTACAATAATGAGCATGCTGAACGCATTGAGTACATTAAATATATGAAAAACGAGTTAGGCAGTAGTAATGAGCAGATAAGAGTTGCACTTGAAAACAGAGATGAAAGCCTCTCCAGTTCAGCCGCTAGGTTAGCTCCACTTATGCACACGCTCAGCAATATACCTCTTAATGCTCAGCACTTTAGTAAAAAAGAGTTTATAGCATTTTATGATGTTGATACCAAACTCCTAGATACACTTTTAGATGATGGTATTTTAATGCCTCTTAGTCCTGATGATTTTACAGACAAAGAAGCTGCTATTATTCGCTTAGTTGAGGATTTTAAAGAGGTGGATTTAGATTATGAGCTTCTAAAGGCTTATGTCCATCATGCACGAGAGCTTGCCTCAATCGAGTATCAGGTTAAAGATAAGTTTTGCGATATTAGAAATGAAGACAATCAAACAACCTTATGGAAGATTATGTTTGAAACCTTGTTTAATGCAAAAGAGTATCTCTTCTCACGCTACACACATAAACTCTTTTTTCAAGGGATTAAAGATGAAATAAAAACTCAAGAAAACTAATTTAAAATCTCTGATTACTTTTGTATATTTCACACTATTACTAATAACACTAACACTTTACTTACACAATAATCTTATACTATTACAACCAAGACAAGGAAACAATATGATAAGAACAATTTTAATTATACTTTTAATGAGTCTACTTTTAAGTGGATGTTTAGGTAGACACAGAGGTGGATTCAGAGGTGGGCATTGTAGTATTAATCCTAATATAAATACTTCTCACGATATATTAAATTAAAATACATTAAAAAGTTAATTTACTTTTGTGTACTATAATTTAGGTTAACCAATTAAAATTAGTTCTTATAATACTTAGTAAAAAAAGAATTAAGTTGATTAGCAAAGGCATGGGCATCTTTTTTAGAAAAGGCTTTTGGCCCACCTGTCATCTCTCCACTCTCTCGAATACTCTCCATTAAGTTACGCATAGCAAGATATTGTTTGATATTATCCACACTATACAACTCTCCTCTATGGTCAATCGCATGTGCTTTTTTAGAGATAATTCTATCGGCTAAGGGAATATCGGCTGTAATCACTAAATCACCCTCATCTGCCATCTCTACAATTTTATGGTCAGCCTCATCTGCACCCTGCTCTACAATAATGTATTCAACCAAGGGTGACTTACTCCCTAATGAAATCTTTTTATTTGCAATTACATAAGTTTTTAAAGAGAGTCTTTCAATGGTGCGCACTAAAATAGGTTTAAGAAGATTAGGAAAAGCGTCTCCATCTACAAAAAGTGTCAAATTTTACTCCTTATCTTTCCAGTCATTTAAATCTTCTTCTAACTCATCTGCATTTTTAGTTCTTACATAAATTGTTCGTCCATCTTCTAAGGTTAACATCACTAAAGGTTTATAAAAGAGAAAACTAAACCCAAAAATTTTTAAAAATTTATCAATAGACCAATTGACTTTTTTAATCTCTTTAATTTCACTTTTATTGATTATTAATAAGGCTCTACCTATAAAGTTCAATCTATCTTTTGTCACATCAAGACGAACAAAGAAATGTCTAAAAAGTGTTAAACTAAGTACTATCAAAAGAAACATAAACCAAACAAAACCTAAAATAAAATAGATGTAATAGGCTACTGAATTTAAAGTATCCAATGAATAGGTATTACCAAACAACACCATTGAAACAAGAGCTTCAGACCATTCACTAAACCATACTGTTATAAAAATCAACAATACAAAATTTAAAAAAGAGAAAAAACGATTTGTTATTCGTCTTGTAAACAGTACTTCTCTCGGTTGATAAAAAAGCCCTTTTTTCTTTAAATAGAGCTGTGTTATTCTAATATATGCATAAATCATTACTACAATTAAAAACAGTGAGAGTAAAGAGATATCGTAAGGAAATAGATAATAGTCATTAGAGATATATGAGTATCTGTTTTCATCTACAAATGCCTTAGTAATTTCATTTTGGAAATCAGAAACATTAATCGACTGAAAAACTTCATAAGGTGTTTTATCAAAAACATTATGATATTTATGTAAATATTCTTGGGTTTCAATTAAATCTAACAAACTCGTACTGTCATGTTCAACGTTACTATAATACAAAGAAGCTGCTTCTAAAGCGTTTATTATATCTTCTCGCTTCATTGCCTTGGTATCTGTTTGAATTTGATTATTAACATCTTTGATATTGGTATGAAAACTATCATGCAGTGAGCCAAATGAGACACCTGCAACTCCAGCATCTCTTGCAGTATAATCCATACTGCTTACACTATAAGTTTTGCCTAATTCATTCCTTAAAAGTTGTTGCATTCTTTGGGCTAAGTTATCAGAATAACTTGTTAGTATTAAATATTTTTTATAATCATCAAGAATATATTTTGTTCCAAGATAAGCCTGACTTTTATTTAATTTACCCGTATGTTCTCTTTCAAAAGCCTTACCACTAAGAGAAGCATTATAAACAGGTTCTTTAGATTTTTTATCTCCTGTTCTTGTTACAGAGCCATATTTATTGTGAATTAATTTAATCATCTTTTCAAGATTAAAATTTCCAGTGACCTTCATCGTCATATTTGCTGGATAATAATAATCAGAATAATGTTTAAGCATATCATCTAAACTAAACAACTTATTATTACGCCTTGAAAAGTATTTTTCGGGTAGCTCTTTTGGTTTTTCAAGTCCAAAATCATTTTCATATATATCTTCTTGACGTTTTGGAAAACTCTCTCCAACTAACTTAAAAAAAGAGGCTATATAATATGAAGTTTTTGAGTACCATTGCAGCTCACCTATCTCCGTCTGCAAAGCTTTCTTTTCAACATCTAAATCTTCTTTATTTATCTTTTTATCAAAAATCATCTGGAAAAAAGTTTTTACTAACCAATAAGACTTTTCACTACCGATAGTGGCAAAGTACTCAGTCGTATATCTATGAGTATAGGCGTTAACTTCCGTAGCCCCTTCTTCTTTCATATAATCCAAATAATCTTTATAAGGAACTCTTTGATCTCGAAAAACAAGATGTTCTACGAGATGTGAAAGACCAATATTTTCAGTTGTTTCAACATCATCTCCCACTTGAACATCAATTATAATTCTCGTAGTTTCTGCCTGAGTGTCTGAAAGAAGATAGACCTTTAGTCCATTGTCTAGTTGTTCATAATAAATATCTTTATAAGGATCTTCTATATTTTCAGCAAAAACAAGAAGAGGAAGCAAGAGTAACAGGAAAAAATTCTTTATGTAGTTCATTGTTATATCCATTACATTTTTACAACATTGTAGTGGATATAATCTTTATCTTTACTCAAGTATCCAAACCGAGAAGTTCTTACCCTTTATCTTTCCTTTTTGAAGCTGTTTATGCGCTTCTAGGATATCTCTTCTATTAATAGCAACATAAGATTGTCGCTCATAAATATCTATTTTACCAATAGAACTTCCTTTTAGACCGGCATCACCCGTGAGAGCACCTAAGATATCGCCTGGGCGCATCTTATCTTTTTTACCCCCCTCTATAACAAGGGTAACATTAGGTGGTTTAATACTAAAAGATTTAAAACTCTTCAAAGAACTTGCATCATCAAAAATTCGTGTTTCATTTTTATATTCATTTGCATGACGAAGTTGATCATTTGTAAACAGCGTAAAGGCTAAACCCTCTTTTCCTGCACGACCTGTTCTTCCAATACGGTGAGTATAGGTTGACTCATCATAAGGGATATCATAATTAATGACCATCGCCAAGTCTTTAATATCTAAACCCCGTGCTGCAACATCTGTTGCAATAAGAACCGAACATGAACCATTAGAAAACTGTACTAAAACATCATTTCTTTCATACTGTTCTAAATCACCATGAATAGCCAAGGCATCAATATTACGTTTTCTAAGGGTATCCGCAATCTCTTGACACTCTATTTTTGTATTAGCAAAAACAATAGTTGTTTCAGGTTCATAAGTTCCTAAGATATTAACTAAGGCCGAAAGTTTTTCATGTTGGTCTGTACCAAAAAAGTGTTCCATAATCTTATTAGAACTCTCCGTTGCAACTGTTTTAATAGAAATAGCATCTTTTTGAATGCTTTGACTTAAACTATTAATCTCTTCAGGAAAGGTTGCTGAAAAAAGAAGGGTTTGACGTTCAGCAGGAGCATAAGAAATCACCTGTTCTATCTCTTCTATAAACCCCATATCTAACATTCTATCGGCTTCATCAAGCACTAAGGTATCCATGTTTTCTAGGTTTAATGAACCCTTTTTAAGATGTTCATGAATACGCCCAGGAGTACCCACTACAATATGTGCCCCATGTCGTAAAGAACCCAGTTGAGGACCAAAAGCAGAACCTCCACAAAGGGTTAAAATTTTAATATTATGCGTTGCACGAGCCAAACGTCTAAGCTCTTTTGCTACTTGGTCAGCTAATTCACGTGTAGGGCATAAAATCATCGTCTGTACTCTAAATTTTTTCACCTGAAGTTTTGTTAATACACCTAAACCAAAGGCTGCCGTCTTACCTGAACCTGTTTTAGCCTGCGCAATCACATCTTTTCCTTCTAAAACAGGAGGAAGTGCCTCCGCTTGAACAGGGGTCATCTCTTTATATCCCAGTTCATCTAAGTTTTTTAAAGTTTCAACCGAAAGTGAAAGTGTGGAAAATTGTCTTGAAGCCATTATTTTATCTTTATATATAAGTAGTGAAAGTATAGCGTAGATTATAGTTTGCTTTTTCTCATAAATTATCATAAAATAGTTATAACTTATACTTATTATAATATAAGATTATTTAAAGCAGTTATATAATATACTTTTATTCTTGAAACTTTAAAAAAGGGAAAATAAAATGAACAAAAAACTAATGGGATTATTCTTAGCCTTAATACTTAGTATGCCATTTATGGCAAATGCAACTCTTCTAACAGATATTGTTGACTCTACAACTACCACATGTACAGACACTACTGTTTCAACAGAAGTTTTAGCACTTTTTGCTGCATTAGCGGATGATATTGGTGAAATGGCTGATAGAATCTTAGAAATGGCAGATAAGATAGGTGAAATGGCAGATAGAATCGTTGCAACAGAGCAACTTATGGCAGATATGGTTGTTGAACTTGCACAAATCAATGCATCTATTGCAGAACTTAATGGAACTTCAGCTCCAACTGTACTTATCTCTTCAGATGTTTTAACTATTAATACAGGTATTGCACCAACATTTACAATTTCTACAACAACTCCAGAGTATATTGTATATGTATCATCAACTTTAGTTATGGGGACTAACACAACATCTATTATTGTTCATAATAATGATGAATTACAAGCACAATGGGCACAATTAGAAACACTTTCTACAGATGGAAATATTTATATTGCTGTAAAAACTATTGATGCCAATACAATTTCATCTCTTTCAAACGTATTAACATTTAATATTCTTTAATCTACATCTGTTCCCTTTGGGGAACAGACTACTGCTAAATATTACAGCAACCTTTTTATAATCACCCTCTTACGTATTTCTAGTGTTTAATGAAACTTTGCATTATCCAACTCTTCTTGAATAACTTTTTGCCGTTCATGTTCTCTCTTTTTTTCATAAGAGATACTTGAAGGGCTTTGAGGATTAGAAAAGAGTGCCTTACCATACAAAACGCAACCCTTATCCCCAGGATCACATACTTTTTTTAATAAACTACAAAAATTATCTTCTACTAAATAGGTACATCCCCATGCTGAGCTCATTGTTAATCCTATGTTTTATTTTCAGTATTATAGTAAAACTTAACTAAAAATGATGTTTAATTAGGCATGGATGCACATGTTGAAAAGGTACTTAGTTTACTTTTTATTTATAAAAAAGGAAAACAATCTTTAGAGTTATGTAATTCCTTTAACTTCTGTTTTAAACATCTCTATTATTGCACCTCTACACAAGAGGCATTAGAGATTTATAAGAGTCAACATTGTGATCTTATTCTTATGGACTTTTTCATTCCTAATGGTCTTGATTTCATTAAAAAGATTCGAAAAAAGAGTCAAAGACCACCTCTTATTCTTCTTAATAAACAGCTTAAAAAACAGGAACTAGAAGCCTTACTAACCCTCCATATCAGTGCTTACATACACGCCAGTACTAAACCCACAGCACTTATACAAAAAATACACCAAATTGTACGTAACGCTTCAGGGGAGATGGAAGAGATTGGGGAGATGTTTTATTGTTACGGAACAAAAACCTTATTATCAAAAGAGACTAAGGTTAATCTTAGTCATCATGAAAATCTTCTTTTAGAACTTTTATTAAGTAGACGAGGTTATCTTGTTTATTATGCAGAAATTGAATACGAGGTTTGGCAAAATAATGAGATGAGTACGAATGCACTCAAAACATTAGTAAAGAAATTACGAAAAAAATTACCCCCAGGGCAACTTGAAAACCTTGCCTCTGAAGGCTATCGACTGAAACAATAATCACGCCACATCATAATAATGAAAATGTTTCGTATGATTAATAAGCGCGTTAATATCATCTCTACGTTTAAGTGCACTTAACCACTCCTCTGGAATCGCATCCATACCTAAGTAAGCACCTAAGACCATACCTACTAACATACCTATAGCAGCAGAGTCTCCACCTGCCATAACATTATTTATCATTGCTTCTTTAAAATCATCTTCATATTTTACAATCAGATGAATTGTTGAAGCCAGGGCACCCTCAACCGAACAGGACATACCCAAGAAAGCAATGGCATGAACACTATCTTTATCGGTACTATTAAGACCTTCTCTTATCATACTTTCAATATGCATAAATCTTTTTGATTCAAGAAGTTCACGTATCGCCACTACAGGAGAAATCTCTTCATGTATCATTTTATAGCTAAGTTCTGCAAAAAAGGCGGCGGCTTCTTTTACACGAATTTCATCATGTGTATACGAGACAAACCTTTGTGTTGCATCCATTAAACCATGCATATCATCCCCATAAGCAAGAAGTAAAGGTGCTATTCTTGAAGCACCACCTAAGTCAGTTGAGTGAGAAGCACACTCTTCATAAGAGGTACATTCACCAATAAGGTCAAGCGTTTGTTGTGTAGCATGGTCAATATATCCTTTATAATCACCTTTAAATAAGGATCTAAATCGACTAGCAAAACTATTAACATCAAAACTGTCATCACTACTAACTTCCATCAAGAGTTCATAAGCCTGATCTCCATAATGCGTAAAATCACCAAGTTCTCTGTTTTGATGGTACTGCACCATATCAGGTTTAAGAAAACTATCTACCCGTCCATGTCTGCGTCTAATTGCATCTTGGTCATACACCCAATGTGTTCCTAGAGCCATAGAATCTCCTACAAAGGAGCCCATAATAGCTGCTCTTACTCTTTCTAACATCTCACACCTCTTTTCCAGAGATTTTAATCTCTAAGGTTTATTAATGTTCTTAATCTATTAAAATTGTAAACTATGAGAGTGTCCTTTAAGTGGCTTCTTACTTTTTAAAAAAATGCCAAGGCTCAGACCAAAGAAGAAGTTGTTTTTTATAAGTTTCATTAGTAAAACGTTCTCCTTGCTTAGGTTCACATACAAAAGAGTATTTTTCTTTATTTAGGGTGAACTCCAAAGCAAAGGCATGAAGATAAGCCCGTTCTTCTTTTTTCGCATCTTCAACAGCTGCATAACGAATATCACCTGCTATTGGCGAGCCAATAGACTTTAGAGCCACTCTAATTTGGTGGGTTTTACCCGTATGCGGTTTAATCAAAAATAAACGTTCATGTACTCTTCCTGCTGTACTAATAAACTGTGTTATTGCAGGCTTATCATTGGTAGTGAGAAATTTATAAGAGCCTCTTCGAGCCTGTCCCATGTCTCCTTTAATCCAGCCCTGTTTCTTTTTTGGTTTACGTGTTGAAATGGCAAGATAAAACTTCTGAATCTCTTTTTTTTCAAAAAGTCTACTCAAGGTATTTGCAATTTCAGATTTTTTTGCAAAAATAATAAGCCCTGAGGTCATCTTATCTAAACGATGTACCGAGAAAAGTTGTTCTACGCCTAACTGCCGTGTTAACTTCACAACAAGTCCTTCTCCATCTTCACTATGAAAACTCAGACCAAAGGGTTTATCAATAAGAATAAAGTCTTTATTTTCATAAATAATCTCAATATTCAAGGCATTCCTTCCTTGATTCATTCATAAACTCTAAAAAATCCATATCATTTTCTTTATCTATTTTTTTATAAACATCTTCTTCATACTCTTTAAAAATCATATTCTCTAAACAGCCGCAGTAGCGTTCATTTCCATGTGAAAGACACTCCTGAATAAGGGCTTCTCTGTCTTTATCATTCCATTCATAATACTTCGTATAAAAAGGGTAAAGTGTCCAAACAGCTAAACCAAGAGTCAATACAATATTAATAATATATTGTCTCTTTTTTGTTTTTACATATTTATAAACATCATACGAAATAAGTACAATAAAAACTACCTCTAAACCTATAATAAACCAATCACTATCTAAAAAATCAAACATCTTAATCCTACACCTATTTATTAAAAGCGAAATTATATTATAATATTACGCTAACAACGAAATAACTAAAAAATTGGAGACACATGTCACCTCAATGGATACTTATTGGTGTTCTTATCTTGGGTGTTTATTTCTTTTTTATTAAAAAGAAACCACTAAATTCAGTAAAACAAACAAAGAAAAAAGAAGATACAAAAGAGAGTGATGAAATGGTCGCTTGTAAAAAATGCGGTACCTACACCTCTTTAGATGAGGCACTGCTAAGTAATGGAAATTATTACTGCTCAGATGAGTGTTTAAAGGCTTAATATGTTGTTATTTGGACATCCTCATATACCCAGTGAAAAACTTTATCATATCGCTTCTATTGAGGCTATTGAACATACACCTTCTCATTCAATTTTACTTTTTTCTTGTGATGAAGAAGTTTTTGAACTGATTGAATTTGCTAAAACAAATGATCTTCTTTTTGCCTTAGACATCTCAACCTTAACACAGGCAATTATTTGTGAAAACTTAGATGCTCATTACCTTCTTGTTAATAAAACACTTTGTAAAAGTGTTCAAAATGCAGCAGACACGTATCTTTTTGATGCAAAGGTTTTAGTTCATATCAAGAATGAAGAAGAGATTGAAGAAGTGGCAACACTGGGTATTGACGGGGCAATATTGCCTGAGGCAATTATTAAGATAAGCTAATTGAAACACCTCTGTATTTTTTTAATCACGCTTATCCTTTTTAGTGGATGTTCACGTAAACTTCCTACTACAAGTGCAGCTGAGCTAAAAAAGCAACGAAAACAAAACAGTCGCAAAAAAAGCTCCTTAAAAAAGAGTTCATCACCAACAAAAAAATCTTCTAAACTTAACTCGTTATATTCTCAATACCATGCTTGGAAAGGTACACCTTATCAGTATGGAGGGCTCTCTTTAAAAGGGGTAGATTGTTCAGGTTTTGTATTAAGTGCTTATAAAAAAGTTTACGGCATACAGCTTCCTCGTTCTACAAAAGATCAGGTTAAAAAAGGGCGTATTGTTTATAAATATGAACTGCAAACAGGAGACCTTCTTTTTTTTAAAACAGGATGGAATGTTCGTCATGTAGGTATCTATCTTGAAAATGGAAAGTTTATGCATGCTTCTGACTCTAAGGGGGTATGTATTTCTAGTATTAATAACCCTTATTGGAAAAAACATTATTGGCAGACAAGGCGTCTATTTTGAGTATGCACATCTCCTTAGCCACTAAAATCACCTTACTTCTTTTAACGATGATAGCAATGATGTCAAATGTTGCGATTATCACCACCCTTCCTCATCTTAAAGAACATTTCTCACAGCTTAAAGATATAGAGTTTTATTCACGTCTAATAATTACCCTTCCCTCTTTGGCAGTTGCATTTTTATCTCCTTTTTTAGGTCATCTTATTTATAAATTCAAACGAAGGCATGTTACATTAGTAGCTGTAATCTTCTTTTGTGTGTTTGGAAGTGCAGGTTTGTACCTAGATAATATGCAGAGTTTACTCTTATCACGTGCGCTTCTTGGTATTTCTATTGCCACCTTAATGATTATTACAACTTCTTTGGTTGGTGATTATTTTGAAGAAGAGGCTAGACATAAATATATGGGTTTACAAAGTACCTTTACCGCAGTAGGTGGTATGCTGTTTTTACTTAGTGGGGGTTATTTAAGTGACCTTAACTGGCGTTATCCTTTTGGAATATATCTTATTGGTTTACTCTATATCCCTTTAATCATACTCTATCTTAAAGAGCCTCTAACGCATCAAGAACAAGAGAGTGATGAAAAAGAGAAAAACTCTCTTTTAGGCATCTATTTTTTAGCCTTTTTAGTGATGCTTGTTTTTTATATTATGCCTACACAGTTTCCTTTTTTAATCATAGAACATTTTAAACAAAGTGGCACCTATACGGGAACTGTAATTGCCACGGTTTTTGTCTGCAATGCTATCGGTGCCTTAGCCTACTCTAAACTTAAAAAACATCTTAGTTTTACTCTTTTGTACCTTATCGGTATGATTTTAGTGAGCATCAGTTTTATCTTAATTGGACTGAGTAAAGAGGTAGGTCAACTCTATCTTTCAGCGCCTATTTTGGGCATAGGTGCTGGTATCTTAATTACCAATATTATTGCTTGGGTACTGCACAAGTCTTCAAAACAAAGACGTGTAAAATCAACAGCTTATGCCACAAGTGCTCTATTTTTAGGGCAGTTTTTTTCACCTATTGTTTTTCATCCTATTATTTTAAACTTTGGAATCAAAGACTTTTTCTGGCTTGTGGGGCTGGGACTTTTTCTTATTTCAATTCTGTTTCTGACGGTTTTATGGAAAAAGATAAGGCCTTTATAACCCTTAGAAAAACCTCATCCAAACCCGCTTCTAAAACAATATTTTCTTGAGTGAGTGGATGTACAAAACTTAATTTTGAAGCATGCAGTAAAAGTCTATGACAATCAAAATTTTCTCTAAAGAACCTATTATGTTCCCCTCTTCCATATTTTGTGTCACCCACGATAGGATGTAAAATATGTTTCATATGACGGCGAAGTTGATGTTTTCTTCCGGTTTGAGGTTTTAGATGCACAAGAGAATACCGCGTTGTATCATACCGTCCCACAGGAAAAGGAAGTTCAACTTCTGAGAGTTTTTCATACAAGGTTACTGCTTCTTGAGGCTCTTTATCTTGTCTGGCTTTTTTATCAGTCATTTTATCTAAGACCTCTTTTAAGGCATAATCTATTTCACCCTTTTCGTCCGTATATCCACGAACCACCGCGAGATACTCTTTTTTAAAACCACCTTCTTGCATCAGTTCTGAAAGACTTCTTGCCATCTCTTTTGATAAAGCAAAGAGTAATGCTCCTGAAGTGGGTTTATCTAAACGGTGTACAGGATAAACATATTTTCCAATCTGGTCACGCACCATCATCATGGCAAAACAGGTCTCTTCTTTATCTATCCATGAACGGTGAACTAAGAGGTTTGAAGGTTTATTTATGGCTACTATATGTTCATCTAAATAGATGATTTCTAAATGTTCATCATCCAATGATAGTTCGCTTTAAATAAGGAGAAAGAGAGGTCAACACCTCATAAGCAATGGTGTCCGCAAAGGCTGCCATCTCATTTGCATCATCAAAAATCAAAAGGGTATCTTCACTTGTATTATAAGAGCTGTTATCCATTGAAACCCGCCCTAATAACTCGTACCCATCAGGAGTCTGATACGCATTTGATAAGGAGCGTTTTAGTCCATCTGCATATCCAATATCATAATTACCAATGTGCATAAGCTCTTTTGCTTCAAAGGTCGCGTTATACCCCAAACGTTCACCTTTTTCTAAGTCTCGGCTACTAATACGTTGTGCATACAGAGATAAGACTGGCTGAAGCCCAGTTTCATTAAAACCTCTATCCATCTGTAAACATCCATAAGCAGAGATACCTACTCGAACCATATCTTCATTAAAATCACTTACTCTAAACAGAGCGGCTGAATTACACGAATGAAATCTTAATTCAGATGAAAAAGTTTTAATTATATTTTTAAAATTAGAGACTTGCCAAAACCACTCAGCACTCATCGTATCGGCTGAACGATAATGAGTAAACACTGCTTCTACTTGCAGGTTTTTAATTTTAATAATCTCTTGGGCTTGTTCAATTTCATCTCTAGCAATACCGTTACGGTGCATTCCTGAGTCCACTTTTAATTCTAAACGTGCCTCAGGTGAGAACTTTTCTAAGTCTTCTATGCTATTAATAGTAAAAACATAATTCTTCTCATTTCGAAGTGGAAACGTAGGACGTAAGATTAAAATATATTCAAACAGTTCTTTAATGCATTCTGCTTCTTCAACGCTTCGAACAACTACCTTAGTAATTCCATACTCTTTTGCCATAGAGGCAACTTCTAAAAGCCCATGCCCATATGCATTATCTTTAAGTACAAGTGCAATTTTATCTCTCTCTTTACACTTTTTGGCGATAATGTCTAAATTATTAAAAAATGCTGATTTGTTAAGTTCTATATATGACATGATGTAATTATATCTAAGGAAAATTAATTGAGACGTTTACCCGCAGAATTTGAAGAGCAATCTTTTATACAAGTTATTTTCCCCCACAAAAACAGTGACTGGGTTTGCTGTTTAGAAGAGGCTGAAAAAAACTTTATTGAGATTATTAAGACCATATCACACTACCAAAAATGTTTAGTAGTCTGTGATGAAGTAGAGTATGTAAAGAGTAAGTTTAGTGATTTAAAAAATCTTCATTTCGCCAAGGCTAAAACTAATGATTCATGGGCAAGAGACTGTTCAGCCATTAGCATTGAAGTTGATGAAAAAACACTTCTTTTAGATTTTAAATTTAATGGTTGGGGTGGAAAGTTTGATGCCAAACTCGATAATCAGTTAACGCAAAACCTTTCTTCTTTTTATCCTTGTGCGATAAAAGAGTTTGCCTACATCCTTGAAGGAGGTGCGCTTGATAGTAATGGAGTCGGTACTGTTTTAACAACAGCCAGCTGTATTTTTAATGAAAATAGAAACAATGACCAACACCTTGGACTGCTTAAAAAAGCGATTGGCGCAAAAAAATCATTGTATTAAGTAATGGGCATTTAGTAGGTGATGATACTGATGGTCATATTGACACCCTTGCACGTTTTGTAGATGAGAAAACCATTGCTTATGTTCAATGTTTAGATAAAGAAGATGAACATTTTGATGCACTCTTAAACATGGAGGAGGAGTTAGAACGCTTTAGTGATCAAGATCAGAACAGTTTTCATCTTATTCCTCTGCCTTTGCCTAAGGCAATTTATGAGAATGGAAAACGTCTTCCTGCCACGTATGCAAACTTTTTAATACTTAATGGCGCGGTCTTAATGCCAAGCTATAATGACGATAATGATGACTTAGCACAGGCTATTTTACAAAGAGCCTTTCCTCGACATGAAATTATAGCTATTGATTGTACTACACTCATTCGTCAAGGAGGAAGCCTCCACTGCGTAAGTATGCAGTTTCCTAAGGGAGTAGAACTTAAGGAGACTCTGTAGAAAGCTCTTGTGCTTTAAGCTCTATCTTTTGGACCGTATTTTCTTGAACTGGATGAAAAAGCATACTAAAGCCTTGATAAAGGAAAAATCCTGAAGCAAGAATCATAAAAGCAGTAAGAATTTTTTTCTTTAAAGGCATCTGTTTTAACTGCATTTTATTGGTACCAATGGCGTTTAAGTTCACCCGTTCCTGTATATTCATCTACTAAAACTTTTATAGGTTCATCATCTGAAAGTGAAAGTATTATTTTTCTTCCATTATCATTAATTTCAATCAGTTTTGGACGTTTAGACAATACCGTGTACTATTTTGTTGAGAGGTGTTCAAACACACGTGAAAGCAGATGTCTAGACGAGGGAAGTGTAAGATATGAAATATCTGTACCATCTATCATAAACTGATAAATTAGACGTTTTTGCAATAATAATGTAGAAAAATACGAAGCATTTTCTCGTGAAGACTCTGAACTTACTAAAGAACGCTGCAACATACCTAAAATATTTATTCTGTCTACCTTAGCACAAGAAATTCCTACTAATGAGATAAAGTTCTCATCTGTATAACCTCCATAAAAAAGTCGTGAACCCTTTTCACATACCTTATTATATTTTTCTGCCTTAAAATCCTTAATAAAAGGCCCAATATCTCTTGCCTCTAACAGGTTACTTATTATTAAAATTATCCCTAAAATGTATTTGATATTCTCTCCCTAATCTGTTACACGTTTTCCTAAAATTAAAATCTTACCTAAATCTTCTTGTAGTTCAATATTATGCTCATTTGCCCAGACTATTATCTCAGCATCAAGAGCTAAAAAATCATCTTGGTCTAAAAAATCATTTTTAAACTTTATCATATGCTGTTCACTTCGAAGTGAAAGATAATAATCACTGTGTTGTAAAAAAGGTTGTAAATCTCTTAATGCCAAAACAAGCTCATCAAAATGAAAATAGTTATTTTTTATCTCATTTACTAATAATAAAGATTTTTTATCATCCTTATATCCACACATCTGTAAAAGTTCTTCTTCCATTATGCATCCTTTATTTGCCTTAGGCTCTATAAATTCAGACTTATAAGCAACTCTTAAAAAATTAAAAAAAATTAGGTAGAGGTACTTCTATTTATAATGGTATCACTTTCAAGATAAATGAAACTTTTATTTTTAAAACTAAACCTTCTAGTTTTAAGTAAAAGAACATAAATCAGATCTTAAAAAAGTGTCGCGCTTGTTTCTTCTTTTTTCTTTTTACTGTTTGTACCTAATTCTGAGAAGTATTCTATCTCTTTTTCTTTTAAAATACGAATATTATTTGTTGTCCCAGGAACACCTACTGGATCACCTGCTGTAATAATATAAGTATTTTCTTTTTTAATAAAACCATTTTCAAGACCCTTATTCATCACTTCACTTAGCATTAACTCAAACTTGTTTTTACGCACAGAAAAAGCAGGAGCAACTCCCCAAACTAAAGTTAAACGCTGTGCCACTTTAATATTGTGCGTTACGGCTAAAATATCTACATGAGGACGGTAACGTGCCATCTTTTTTGCTGACATTCCTGATGTGGTTAAGGCTAAAATCCCCTTTGCATTAAGTTGGGTAGCTAAGGTTGTTGTAGCATGGTCAATAACATCTTTATCATCACGATTTTCAAATTCATGTAGTTTGTTATAACGATAAATAGTTTCTGCTTGAATAATAGTATTTGACATCGTCTCAACCGCTAATGCTGGGTTTTGCCCAATGGCGGTCTCTTCAGAAAGCATAACCGCATCCGTACCATCTAAAACAGCATTAGCAACATCAGATATTTCTGCACGTGTTGCATTTTCACTATCTGTCATAGAGAGCAACATTTGTGTTGCTGTAATTACAGGTTTTGCCTGAGCATTAGCCTTTTTAATTAAGGTTTTTTGAATGGTAGGCACCATGTAATAAGGCACTTCAATGCCTAAATCACCACGCGCAACCATAAGCCCATCACTCTCTTTTAAAATCTCATCAATATTTTCCACAGCATCAAACTTCTCAATCTTAGCAATAAGATCTTGAGCGCCACCATTATCTTCTAAAACAGCCCTCGCCTTTTTCATATCTTCAGCATTTTGAACAAAAGATATTGCCATAAAGTCTACTTGGTTCTGAATTCCCCAGAGCATATCTGCCCTGTCTTTTTCAGTAATGACATTAATATTAATTTTAGTATTAGGAAAATTAACACCCTTATTTGAAGCTAAAGTACCTGAGTTTTCAACAACACCCATCACCGCATCATCAGCAACTTCTTCTACACGAATACGAATACGCCCATCATAAAGATAGATATACTCATCTTTTTTTATTAGTGCTAAGATAGAGGGTTGATTAATACTTAAGATATATCGGTCTTCTGACTCTTGATAACCTTCAATCTCTTCACGCATAAAAACAAGTTTGTCGCCTTTTTTAAGATTAAAGTATTGTTTTAAGGTACCCACACGTATTTTTGGTCCACAAATGTCTTGAAGAACACCTACAATCCAACCACAGTTTTTCATCGCTGTTCTAATGTTTTTAAGTACAAGAGAGTGCTCTTCATGCGTGCCATGTGAAAAATTCATTCTAAATACATTAACACCTGAACGAATCAATTTTTCTAGAGCTTCTACACTCTTACTTGCAGGACCGACCGTAGCTAAAATCTTTGTTCTTCGTTTCATATAAAACTTCCTTATAAGCAACTCTAAAAAATCTACATCTATTTAGAGTTGTGATTATGTTTAATTTATACATTTAAAAGCCCCATATTAACACAAATTCATCTCCTTTTAGTTCTTTTTATAGATAAAAATACTATTATGATAAAAATTATGAATTTAGGGGTAAAAGTGGCAAAAGCACCTTCACGTGACTATAATACTGACATTGTTCTTGTTGATATCATTAGCTTTTCACAACTCACTCCTCGACAACAACTCCAACTCATTGAGTACCTCACACAAAGTTACACACGTATGCTTGAAAAACTTCTTTCTAACTCAGATATGAACCTTTCTCAGATGATTTTAGATTTTATCTCTACGGGAGATGGTTTTTACTGTATTTTAAATTCAAGGATGAAAGGCTTTGGAACAATTCTTGGTCTCTCTTTTAACCATTTTTCTGAACTTATTGCTGAAAAATTTTCATACTTTAAAGGTATACGTGTTGCTGTTCATACGGGACGAGTATATGCCTTTAAAGATATCTTAGGACATCAAAATTATATTGGTGATGGGCTAAACCACTGTGCTCGTTTTTTAGAACAAAAAGATTACACCATTAGTACTGTTTTTGTTTCTAAGGCAGCGTATAAATCGTTTAACAACTTTTTAAAACTTTATCCTGATTTTGAAGCACTCTTGTTAGAACAACAGTTTAAACATTCACGCCTTCAAACCTTTAAAGACAAACATGATAATAGCTGGTCAGGTTATCTTGTTTGGTTAAGAAAAGGGAGTGTTATTAACCCCCCTCATATAAAATTCAACTCGCTCAAAGAGTTATAAGGAGATTAAATCATGCGATTTACAATTGAAGAATATTCCAATGCCTACAGTATCTCACCTGAAATGGTGCACTCTAGACTTCGTCGTAATCGACTTAATTATATTATTGAAAATGATACCACCTACATAGTCGTACCCAAACATCAAGTTCCTTATCTAGACAATGATGTTTCTTCAGTGAAGTACCCAAACCCTGAACAAAAAACTCAAACACCTCCTGTTGCTGCTAAAAAAACAACCGTAGCAACTGTTATTGGGCTTTACCAAAAAGAGAACCGTTATTTAAAACTCAAGATTGAAGAGCTTGAGACTAAGATTGACAAACTCATTGATGACAAAGAGCAACTGCTTAAAGACGAGAGTAAACGTATTGAAAAAGTGTATCAAGACAAGGACACACAACTTAAGGCTATTCTTGAATTAGTTAATACAAAACTTCTGCATGATGCTAATATTGCACCCGTTATTAATGAGCAGATTGAAAATATTGATATTATTGAACAGAAGGTAGAGAACAGGTCTCAAGCACCCGTTGAACTTAAACAATACCTTCGTTCTTTAGATATAAAATCAACGCAGAGAAAAACAATTAAACGCCGTTTTGCAAAAGCCTACGGAGCAGACTCACGTGTTATTTTAAAAAGTGGGTTATTTTATCTAGACTTTGATCGGTATGATTATAGTGATTTACTTAAGCTAGGGTAGATGTGGCTACGTCTAAAATAATCTCAACCCGCTATATTCAACGTACACTCAAAGAGTTTGCTGCGGAACATCACTATAAACGTAGTTCTCTTGACTTTACCCTTGTGGGTGTTCAGACCTATTTTAAATCTTGCCATCATGAGAGTTATGTAAAGTTTCATGATAATTATAAAAAAGAGTACAAAGACCCTAAAAAACTCATTGATGATCGTGTTGAGTTTATACAACTGTATAAAATAAAAATTCATTCTAAAAAAAAGAGTGAATTAAATCTTAACTATACTCTTGAACGTGGTGAATTCTCCACCTATCCCATGATGATTATCTCTCCTGATTCGGAAATACCCACAGTTAAGTATGGTGAGGTCGAACTTCTCAAACTTATTTATACCGAACTTAATAAAATTAAAGCCCTTAATCGTTTGATGGTTAACCTTTTTTCCTCATGTATGGTGAGTGACTTAAAAACTTTTGTTTCAAAACTTTATGAAGGAGCGTTTACCCAGAGTGAGTCTATCTTACTTTTTGAAGGTATTGACCCTGAGATATCTGAACCCAGCAAGGTGATTGAACACTATAAAGAAAAGAGCACACAAGAAAAAGTCGTTGAAGTTGAGGATTCTGAACTGATTATCACTTATAAGAAACCCATATATGGAGAAGCCGGGCTTAATGCCTTAGGTCAACGCATCTTTCAAGGTGATGTTAAAAATATTGCTAAGATTGAGTATAACATTGACACCTCTAGTATTCGTATACAAGAGAGCCCTACTCAGATTCGTTATTACAGTAAAAAACGTGGTTTTGTAAGTATATTAAATAATACCCTGTCGATATCAAACAAAATTGTTGTACAAAATATAAAACGTTCAGAAGCTAAACTCACTAAAAAAGAGGAAAATGAGGTCTCTGTTGTTATTTCTCAAACCGATGTTACCCGAGATGGTCTGGGTGAAGGTGTAGAATTAAAGTCTGAAAGTGTACATGTTACAGGGCATATGGGTGCCAAGTCTAGTATTGAAGCCAAAGAGGTAATTATTGATGGTGCCACGCATAATGAAGCCTTTATCACGGCAAAAATAGTTAAAGTCAACAGACACAAGGGAACCATCCGTTGTCATAAGGCAGAAATCACCTCTCTTGAGGGTGGCACCATATATGCCACTTATGTAAAGGTAAACGCTGCCTTAGGTGGAACAATCTGTGCAGAGCATGTAACAATTAAATCACTTAAACATAATCTTAAGGTTTTTGCTTCTAAGAGTATTACGATTGAAAGAGTTTTAGGTGAAGACAACCATTTTGTAATTGATTATAGAAAACTTCCTGTTTTACAAAGTAAACTTCATTTTTTAATCGAAGAATCTGAACAGCTTAAGTGGAAATATGAAGATGCAATTAAACACTCTCCTGAAAAACGCCCTGCCATTAAACAAGAGCTTGAAGAGAAAAATCAAGAGATTAAAGATATTACCTTATGTCATTATAATGCTGTTATTACTATTATGGCACCGATTACTGGGCTTAATACTATTGAGTTCTGTGTGGTAGAAAAACAAACTTCTCTTATTTATCGTACCAAAGAAGCCAAAAGTTTTGAGCCTTTTTGCCTTCGTAAATATGAAAACAAAATAACCCTAGAGCCTGTTAATATTAGTATAGACCTCTAAACCACTCCCCTAAACTCTTGTAAACTGCTATTTTTTATATCCCTAACTTTTTATATATTTATCTTAATTATATACGGAAAACCGTATATTAACAACGTTATTATATTCTTATTATATATTTAAATTGTCTATATATCATTTTATGTGTATATTTAACACAATTAAATAGATAAATACAGATAAAAGATAGATAAAACATACAATATAATGTATACTTTAAGGAAACTTCGACTACACTAGTCCTTATGGATTTGGCAGATGTATTTAATATGCTTCATAACGCCGTCGAATCACAAAACATGGGTAAGAAAATCTCTCAAAAGGAGATGGCTAAACACGTAGGCGTCTCTATGAGAACCTATCAGGACTGGAAGTTAGGAAATTCAGCTCCCCAAGCAGCCCGTGTTGTGATGCAGATGTTAGGCGAGTTAGATGATGAAGATATGGTAAGAGTGGTAAGGAAAATAAATAAGTTAAGGGGTGCTAAGTGAGCAGTTTAAGTGAACATGAAAGAGTGGGTTTAGATGATCTTTTTTTATCTTTAGGTAAGGATGAAAAATTAGGAGACAAACTAAAAGAGCATAAAAATCGCCTTATATCAAGCCTTACTCAGGTAGTTGTTAAAGGAGTACCGATAGGCATTTCTTATATTAAATCTAAAAAAAATGTGTTCCTTCAGGGTGCAAAACTACCTAAAACTAAACTTTTTAAGCAATTTCGCCCTAAAAATAGGGACTCGAAGTAATTTTTAAGGTAAAAAGCTATAAAGTATTCGCAGTTGATTAATTTATAGTTTATTTTTAAGCTTTAAATTATGAGCATACTTTAACTCATAGAGGGATTACGATGAATAAAGCACAATTCGTTGAACTAGTACAAAAAAGTGGCGACTACAAAACAAAAGTAGAAGCAGAAACTGCAATTAAAGCATTTACTCAAGCTGTAACTGAAGCACTTGTTTCTAAAGAAGACGTTTCTTTAGTAGGTTTCGGTTCATTCGCTTCTGCTCTTCAAAAAGGTAAAAGTGGTAAAGTTCCAGGAACAGATAAAACATATACAACATCGGATAAGATGGTTCCTAAGTTCAAAGCAGGTAAAGGTCTTAAAGATCGCGTAGCTGCTGGTAAATAATTACCTTGTTCAGCCTCGGCTGAACACCTTCTTCACAAATTCGTACTTTTTTTAAGTATTCGATTAATCTTTAAAAAAAAGTATATACAGGCAGATAATGAGTATCTTCTCTAAATTCTTCTCTTCTCCATCAACACCTAAACCTTCGGCTATACAGAACAATTTTGAGTACATTAAAAACCTCTTAAAAGATGAGGCAGAGTTTTATACTAATATTCCTATTTTTTTTCAAGACAAAAGTAAATATATTCAATACATGATGATTCATCCTTATATGGGTGTTGTTCTTTTTAACTCTTTTCATTATAATGCAACAAAACTTAAAGGCGTGACCGCTTCTAAGGCAGAATCCACTGAAAAAAATGCTGATGTTCAAACCCAAGATGATAAAAGCTTTATTAAAAACCGTTTTGAAGATGTTTTTCATAAACAAATTGCCCCTGTACATTCAATTTTAATCTGCCCTGTTCTAAGTGAAGAGGATTTTGATGCCTTAGATGAAAGTTTTCATCAACTTATTCCTAAACACTTAACTCTTTTTAGTTACAGTAATAACGCTAAATCTTTACATGATTTAAAAGAGAAACAAAAATACAGCGTAGAACAGATTAAACATGCCCTCTTTTCAGAACTTAATATTGCCCAAAATAATAAACTTATGACAAAGGCACAAGAACGTGCTGTACACCTAGAACTTAGTAGTAAACTCTGTATTCAAGGTCTTCCTGGTTCAGGAAAAAGTTCAGTTCTTATCGCCAAGGCGCTTTATGAGAAACAGAAAAATCCTGATTTAGACCTTATAATTTTTGCTTCACGTGCGTGTAATGTTCATTTTTTGCAATCTCTTATTTTCTCTTTTATAGAAAATTCTAGCTGGATGATTAATCCTGCAGATATTAATGTTAGTAGTTTTGAAACCATTCAACGCCGTCATCGGGAAAAAGAGAAATATGAATTAGTGATTTGTGATAATGTTAATGAGGCTGATATAGAAGGCTTAAATTCTCTGTTAAGCAAAGAAGGTAAACTTCTTGTCTCTTCCAATCATCAACTCCATGATTTCACTATACAGTCTTTAGAAGAGAGTTTTCGTCTTACACCTAGCGTAAGTGCGGCTTGTGAAGGTTTACGTGTTGAGAACTTAAATAAAAACCTTAGTTTCTTACAGGGTAATATTTTTATGAATACCTTACTAACCTTAGCTAACCTTCTTAAAAATGTACCCGCACAAGAGATTACTATTGTTCATTACAATAAAGAAGAGTCACTTAAACTTCAAAGCGAAATTAACAGTTATTTTGAACCTATCGCATATCAGTTTGATGACCCTGAAAAAGTAAAAGAAGGTCTACTTATTTACCCATTAAGTCATACTGCATGTATTTTAAACAGATTTGTTATTGTTGTAATACACGCATAGTCAAGTTATGATAAAATCGAACTTATATCTAGGGCTAATGAAAAAAGTTTTATACTTTCAGCCAACAAAGATGTTTACCAAATTATCAACCAAATCAAAGATGAGTTATTTGAACACGAAAACAACTAATTTATCTTATTAAAAGGACATATACAACATGAATATCATTAAAACACTACTGACACTGTTGAGTTTAACACTTTTTGCTTATGCAGGAGGACTTAGTGACTCTCTTTCAAAAAAGAGCCAAAAATCAAACAACCCTATTGTGGTGCTTGAAACAACACAAGGAGATATTACGCTTGAATTATTTCCACGTATTGCCCCTAAGGCTGTTGAAAACTTTGTTACACACGTAAAAGAAGGTTATTATAATGGTATTATTTTCCATCGTATTATTAAAGGTTTTATGATTCAAGGTGGAGACCCAACGGGAACAGGGCGTGGCGGTGAGTCAATCTGGCATAAACCTTTTGAAGATGAGTTTTCGCCTAATGTAGTTTTTAATAAAAAAGGTATCTTAGCAATGGCAAATGCAGGTCCTCGTACAAATGGAAGCCAGTTTTTTATTACAACAGTTCCAACCCCTCATTTAAATGGTCGCCATACTATTTTTGGTGAGGTAAAATCAGGTTATGAAAACATTCGTAAACTTGAAATGGTAAAGGTTAACCCTCGTGGTAATCGCCCTTATGAAGAGCAGCGTATTATAAAAGCCTATCTCTTAGAAAAAAAGTAGAAGCCACGCTTCTACCTCCCTTTTTTTTAAATCTTTTTAGAGTATAATTCCCCATTATTTTTACACCATGATATCAACATGTAACCGTATTGTAATCTAACTGTAATAAACTTCCAAAATATTTTTACATAGGGAAAATAATGGACATCCATACACTCACAAAACTTGAAAACAAGGCACAAAAAAGCACCCAAGGTGACTTTATTAAAATGGGAATGGCAATTACCTTTTTACTTGCTGTTCTTGCGTATGCATTTGGGGCAGAAAATGTAACGAATAACGCTTTTTTAGCTATTGCTGCTGTCTTTGGTGGTTATATGGCACTTAATATTGGGGCGAATGATGTTGCCAATAATGTTGGTCCTGCTGTGGGTTCAAAAGCACTTACCATGGGGGGTGCAATTATTATTGCCGCTATTTTTGAAGCCAGTGGTGCTTTAATTGCTGGTGGTGACGTTGTAAGTACCATTAAAAAAGGCATTATTGACCCAGAGATGTTTATCAACACCCAAGAGTTTATCTGGGCAATGACTTCAGCTTTACTTGCCGGTGGTTTATGGTTAAACATTGCAACTAAGGTGGGTGCACCTGTTTCTACAACACACTCAATTGTGGGTGGTGTTATGGGCGGTGGTATTGCTGCTGCTGGTTTTAGTATTGTTTCTTGGGGAACTATGGGGAAAATTGCTGCTTCATGGGTTATTTCACCTGTTTTAGGGGCTATTATCGCAGCAACATTCCTTTATACTATTAAAAAGACTATTCTTTATAAAGAAGATCGTCTTGCTGCTATGCGTACTATGGTACCTATTTATGTCTCTATTATGGCATTTGCATTTACTACTTACCTTACATTAAAGGGTTTAAAGAAAATTTGGCCAAGTATTATTGACACGGCTAACTCTGTTTTACCTTTTGCTTTTGAAGCTACAAAAAAACCAACCTTGTTAGCAGGTCTAAGTATTGGTTTAGTATTTGCAATTATTGTCTATATTCTTGTTAAACCTATGGTTAAAAAAGCCTCTTTAAAATTAGAAAATACCGCCCATTCAGCGAATACACTATTTACTATCCCCCTTATTTTTGCGGCAGCACTTTTATCTTTTGCTAATGGTGCTAATGATGTTGCTAATGCCATTGGGCCCTTAGCTGCTGTTGCTGATGCCATTCAGAGTTCAAGCATCTCAACTAAGGCATCTATTCCTTTATGGGTAATGCTTGTAGGTGCATTTGGTATCTCTTTAGGACTTGCTCTGTATGGTCCTAAACTAATCAAAACGGTAGGTTCTGAAATTACTGAATTAAATCAAATCCGTGCCTATTCTGTTGCAATGGCAGCCGCAATCACTGTTATTATCGCTTCTCAATTAGGTCTTCCTGTTTCATCAACGCACATTGCAATTGGGGGAATTTTTGGTGTTGGTTTTTTAAGAGAGTACCTCTCAGACACTACAGCACAAGAACGAATAGAAGCCGAAGAAGCACAGATTAAAGAAGATAAAAAAATCAAAAAAACACATAAATCTGAACTTAAAGAGTTAAAAGCAGTAGAAGTAAAAACAGATGAGATAAAAGCACGTATTCAGACATTAAAAGATTTAATTGAAGCCGAAGATCAACTTATTAAACAAGAGAAAAAACATCTTAAACGTGCCAAAAAAACTAAATATGTTCAACGTTCTGCGATTATGAAAATTGTTGCAGCATGGATAATTACTGTTCCCGCAGCAGCAGGAATCTCAGCCTTAGTTTATACTATTATTGAAGGAATTATGTCTTAGTTTAGATTTTCTAAAGAGTTTTTCTTTATACCTTAGGCTTCTACATCTAAAACAGAGAAGCCACCATCAATTAAAGCCTGATCAATAAGTTCTACAGCCTTATCAATCGTCGCGTAAGAGATATCAGGAAGTTTCCCACCCCAAAGGGCTTCTGCATCTTTAAGCCCTTGAAGAACACCCTCTCTACCTGCTCTTAAAAGATTTTCATCTCCACCTGAACCTAAAATAACAAAGTTTGCTATTCGTTCAGATGTTTGAGTGACTCCAAAAAAACCATCTTCACTCACCAGTTCCGTCGCTTCGTCTTGAGATAAGTTAGCAATAGCCTTACATTCATAAGCAATATCTTGTAAAAAACTTTGAAACTCTTCATATTGAACTTCAAAACTTTTACTTCCTTCTGCTCTTTTTTCAATAACAGCTTGTAGACTTGAAAGGAGTTGACTGATATTGGCTTCTTTTGAAGCCTGATGCTCTTCTTGTAAGGCTTTCACCTCTTCTTTTCTTTGTGCAGTAAACTCTTCTTTTCCACTGTACTTAATATTTACACCTGCATTTGTACTTGTATTAATCATTATACACTCCTTTTTGAGGACTTATCATCTATATATTTGATTACATCAGTAATCGTATCATAAGACAATATCGGCAAATTCTCTTCATTTTTTAATCGATTAAAGGCATCTATAATTCCAAGTTTAGCCTGAGAAAGAAGTGCTTCACTCTCATGAGTACAAGAGAGAATACAGCTACAAATTCTTTCTACTGTATTTTCAACTCCATAAAAAGTTTCATCAGTTTCATACAGATTTGCTTGCATCTTAAAAGTAACATAAGCAAAATCATCTGCTCTAATCTGTATCCCTTGCGTATCTGCCATAATAACTCCTTATTAAAGAAGTGTAACCGTGTAATGTGGGTAAAATGTGGGGTTTTTAGAGCTAACTCAGGAGTGCAGTATGTACCTTAAAGGCTTGAACATGCTCTTTAACATCATGACAACGAATCAGTGAGGCACCATTATCATATGCTTTGAGATGAATGGCTAATGTTCCTGCTAACCTCTGTTCAGATGCAGAAGCAGAGATAAGATCTATCATAGATTTGCGACTCGCACCTATTAAGAGTTCTTTTCCTAAATCTTTACAAAAATGCATCTGTTTAATAAGTTCAATGTTGTCTGTCAAACTCTTACCAAAACCAATACCTACATCTAAAATAACCTCATTAACACCTAAGGATTCTGCCTTAGAAATTCGTTTGATAAAGAACTCTTTCACCTCAAGTAAAAGATTTTTATAATTTGGATTATCTTGCATATTTTGAGGTTTTCCTAACATATGCATAACAACAGCCTTTGCCTTATATCTTGCAATTAAAACACAGAGTTCATCATTAGCAAGCCCAGTAATATCATTAATAATACCAAATCCCTTGTCTAATGCATACGCACACGAAGGCAGAGAATAAGAGTCTAAACTAAACTCTACCTGTTCATAAAGTTTTTCATTGTAAATAGCATCTAATATGGGTTTAAGTCGCTTCAGTTCTTCTGCATCACTCACCCCAACACTTCCCGGACGAGAGGAAACCGCACCAATATCTATAATATCAGCACCCTCTTGTATCATTTCTTGTATTTTACTAATGGCATTAGATGCAGTAAAACGACTCTGTTTATAAAAACTGTCATCATTAGCATTTAATACTCCCATAATTTGATAATTCTTATCCATTAGCTTTTCTTAATAAACTTCATTAATAACATACTTAATACAGAATTCATTCGGGCATTAAGACCTAAGAGTTTGTACGCCATCTCAAAACTCTCTAATTGTTGCTGATTTAACATGATTTTTTCTTGCATCGCCTTATTATAAAGAGCTTCAATAAGAACCTTTGCCTCGTGTTTAGGTGTACGTTCATGCTCTTTTATAAAAGAAAAGACCCTTGCTAAATCAAGTTTTTTTAAAGAAATATCTAATTCCATTATCTCTTTTTCACCCTTATGTGAAATTAAAGGCATACGTGAACGTACCGTAGGTAAAAGAGCAGATTTTGACTCAGTAATAATAATAAATTCTATATTTCTAGGGGGTTCTTCTAAGAGTTTTAAGAGTGCATTTTGAGAGGTTTAATTAAAGAACTTTGAGGCTAATATAATATACTTTGTTTGAGCTTCAGCAATATAATCCTCTCGTATAACCTCTCTGGCATCATCAACTTTAAATTCATCTTCTTTATGAAAAACAACTATGCGTGCAGGGTGAAGTCTTTCTTTTATAAGCCGTATCTCTTTTTCTATATCTGAAGAAATAAGAATATGTGAAGAGTCTAAATCATTCATCAACGACATCGACCTCACCAAAGAGTACGGCATTTAAGGTCTTATCAAAGATTCGATACAGATGTAAAAGTTTAATATCTAAAAGTTTATCATAAGAGCGAAGAGGAAAGGCATTTTGAAAATCTTCATCCATAATCCATAAAAATGAGCTGTCTTCACGTTTAGCAATATCAGCGCGTCTATCATCTCCTTTCCCAATATACCAAAAAAAGTACTCTTCTCCATACGACATAGAGAGCATATCTGTTAAGATATCAATTTTTTCGCCCCCCGTAATAGCATCATAATAAGGATAAACCTGATCTAAACAGACGATAGGAATAATCGGACGATCTTGTGAAGGATTATTAATTGAAGAGGTAATGTAATGTGCGAACCACTTTCGTTCATAATCGGTAACAATAATCATCGTACGCCCTTCAACAATCTGCTTAATTGCCTGTCCCGCCGCTGCCGTCCATTCAAAGCGTTGTTCTTCAAGCCACGACATCATCGCCTCATCAGCACGAATGGTGTCAAGTGTCCATTTTAAAAGTTGTTGCATCCCCCAAGAACCTTGTTTATTTATCTAAGTCAAAGGCATTATGAAGTGAACGCACAGCAAGTTCTGCATATTTCTCTTCAATAACCATTGATACTTTAATCTCAGAAGTAGAAATCATTCTGATATTAATATTCTCGTTTGCCATAGTGCTAAAAGCTTTTGCAGCAACACCTGCGTGTGATTTCATACCCACACCCACAATAGAAACTTTTGCAATAGCCTCATTAAAGTCAGTACTTTTAATTTCATCTTTATCAACAAATATTTTAACAATATTTTTTGCTACTTCAAGCTCATTCGTTGGAACCGTAAAATCGATATTTGTTGTACCATCATGCGCAACTGTTTGTAAAATAACATCAACATTAATCTCTTCTTGCGCCAGTGTATTAAAAATATCTGCTGCAATACCAGGACGGTCAGCAACACCAATAAGACTCACACGTGCTTGATTTCTATCTAATGCGACACCGCTAACTAATGGTTGTTCCATAATATTTTCTTCCTTCGTAATTAATGTTCCCTCTTCATCAGTGAAGCTTGAACGTGTTACTAAATTTACATTTAATTTTTTTGCCATCTCTACTGAACGGTTTTGTAAAACCTTTGCTCCTAAAGAAGCAAACTCTAACATCTCTTCATAAGAGATTTGATCAAGTTTTTTAGCCTTAGGCTCAATTCTAGGGTCAGTGGTATAAATTCCATTTACATCTGTGTAAATTTCACATAAGTCTGCTTGTAAAGCCCCTGCAATAGCCACCGCTGAAAGATCAGAACCGCCACGTCCTAAGGTAGTAATAACACCATGTTCATTGACCCCTTGAAAACCCGCAACGACAACAATCTTTCCCTTATCTAAGGCAGCTTGCATATATTCAGGATTTATCTCTTCAATTCTTGCTTTAGTGTGTTTTGAAGTGGTAATAATTCCTGCCTGTCTTCCTGTCATAGCTACTGTAGAATGACCCATCTCATTAAGTGCAATTGACATTAATGAAGCCGTAACTCTTTCACCTGAACTTAAAAGCATATCAACCTCAGCAGGAGAAGGATTTTTACTGAAATGTTCAGCATATCCCACAAGTTTGTTTGTTTCACCACTCATTGCTGACACAACAACAACAACTTGATGACCTTCTTGAATTGATTTTTGAACACGATTAGCCACATTTTGGATACGGTCTAAATCACCAACACTCGTTCCACCGAATTTTTTAACAATTAACATATGACTTCTTTCCTTTGCTCCTTACAGATCACAAAAGACCTGAAAAGAGTTAGATAATATATTTCTTTGTCGAGTGCATAACCTGAGCTACGCATGAAAACAAAAATGTTTTAGATGACTTCTTTCAGATCTTCCCTGTGGGCGATCCATAAATGAACGTGAGTCATCGTCAGAAACTTTCCATCGTAGCTTTAGCTACACTAAAAACCTTCTTCCTTGATCACCCTCATCTATGACTCGCTGTGAACAGCAAGGAGCAAAGAAAAGAAGTTACAGATAACCCTCTTCTTTAAAATAATTAATAACTTTCTCATACACAGGTTTTTTAAAATGTGCTGTATGGTTTAAAAGTTCTGAAATATTGACAAACTTATAGGCTGAAAACTCAGGGTGTTGGGTTGCAATATCAATTTTTGCACCCTTATTAAGTTTAACAAGATAATAACGCTGTCTCTGCCCAGCAAAGGGTTTCATTTTTTTAGCCACATGAGAAGGAAAGTCATATGAAATCCACTCAGGAAATTCTGCAACGATATTAACATCATTACTTCCTATCTCTTCTTCTAATTCTCTAAAAAGTGCCTCTTCAGCTGTTTCGCCTTCATCAATTCCTCCCTGAGGAAACTGCCAGATATCATTAAGATCAGTTCTTTCTGCAATAAAAATATCTTTTTTATTAGGGTACTCATCTGAAAGTACGATAACAGCGACATTAGGACGGTATATTTTTTCCATCTACTTCCGTTTCGTCCCCAGTTTATTATATGGGGGGTAAATTATGTTAGAATTCTACAAAATTGTGTATTAATAGCAACTAAAAAAGGACAGATATTTTACTTTATATTCATATTCCTTTTTGTGACAGTAAATGCCACTACTGTAGCTTTAACTCTTATGTTGATAAGTTTGAACAGATCGAAGCCTATATGGCTTCTTTATACCAACAAATTGAGTTTGAATTAAAACGTTTTAAAGCCAAAAAGAACTCTATTACTTCACTCTTTATTGGAGGAGGAACCCCTTCAACAGTAGAACCCCAACTTTATGCAAAAGTCTTTACTCTATTAGAGCCTTATTTTAAAGAAGGTATTGAAATTACTACAGAAGCGAATCCTAATTCCGCCTCCGCGATTTGGTTAAAAGGAATGTTTGCCCTTGGTTGCACTAGGGTTAGTTTTGGTGTTCAGAGTTTTAATAACACTAAACTTAAATTTTTAGGACGTGAACATAACTCTATTCAAGCGATTAATGCTATAAGATCTGCAAAAAAAATAGGTTTTGAACATATCTCTTTAGATCTTATGTATGCAACAAAGGTAGATAATAAAGAGATGATAGAACAAGATATTCAAACTGCTTTTTCTCTCCCGGTTGATCATATTTCGGCATATGCCTTAACGATTGAGGAAAACACCCTTTTTGAAGCCCACCCAGATGCAGCTAAAGAGAAGTTAGAACTTTCTAACTTTTTTATCAACAGTATTAAAGACAGAGGTTTTCATCAGTATGAAATTTCTAATTTTGGAACATACCAGTGTCAACATAATATTGGGTATTGGAAACTTAATGATTACATAGGTGCCGGTTCAGGTGCTGTTGGTATGTTAAAAAATAAGAGATTTTATCCGACAACTGACATTGATAACTATATTAAAAATCCATTAGATATTAGAATAGAAAACTTAAGTGATGAAGATTTAAAAACAGAAAAAGTACTCTTAGGTTTACGCTCAAAGGTGGGGCTTAACTTAGATATTTTGACAGAATCTGAGTTAAAACAGGTGAGTTTTCTTGAAAATGATAAGAAGGTCATTCGTAAAGAGAACTATATTTTTAACTCAGACTATCTACTCAGTGATGAGATAGCACTCTTTATCTTAAGCTAATTGACTTAAAACAGTTAGTGCAGATGCTACAATAATAGCAACAGAAAAAACAAAAAACCCAACTTTGACCTGTGCAGCCATAACTGATTCCCCCTGATATATAAACATTTAAGGTGCTTAACCCACATTTCATCTCTCCAAATTTAATTTAGCAAGTATCATTCCTAAGAAGATATAGACCCACTGCTTAACGTCAGTCAAGAACTTTTAATCTGCTTTTAGATAGAATCTCGAAAATAATACTTTAGGAATTACTATGTTTGGAATGGGCTTTACTGAAATCATGATTATTGCCGTTATTGCCGTAATCTTTTTAGGTCCTGATAAACTTCCTGAAGCGATGATAAATATTGCAAAATTTTTCAGATCGTTTAAGAACACTCTCTCTGATGCAAAAAGTTCAATTGAACAAGAGATGAATATATCTGAACTTAAAAAAGAGGCTCTTTCTTATAAAAATGAATTAACTGCAGCAACAGGTGAAATAGACCGTATCAAAGATATGGCGAATCTTGACTTACCTGATTTATATGATGATTTTAAACCAGGAATTTCTCCTGTTCCTACAGAAGAAGTTGAACCTCCTGTTGAAAAAGAAAAAGAAGTCACCTTCAAGAAAAAAGAGAAAAAGAAGATAAACAAAACTGTTAAAACAGAAGATAAATCTGAAAAACCTAAAAAGAAAGCAGCCGAAAGTGAAGAAGATTAATGTTTGATGATTTACGCCCTCACCTTGTTGAGTTAAGAAAAAGACTTATGGTTATTGTTGGTACGTTAATCCTTTTCTTTGCGATAGCCTTTACCTTTCATGAAATCATTATGGCATGGGTAGATGCACCCTTGCGTCATGTTTTAGAAGCCTATCCAGAAAGTAAACTTATTAGTACACAAACAGGGGGAACATTTTTTGTAGCTATTAAGGTCTCATTTTTTGCGGGATTACTCTTTTCAATTCCAATCTTACTCTGGCAAATCTGGCTTTTTATCGCTCCAGGTCTATATGATAATGAGAAAAAAACACTTTTACCATTTATCTTCGGTGGAACAACCATGTTTGTTATTGGTGTACTTTTTGCCTATTATATTGTTGTGCCCTATGGTTTTGAATTTTTAATCGCCTTTGGTTATTCTGCTAACTACACCGCACTTATCAATATTGAAGATTATGTTGGTTTTTTTACTAAAATTATGTTTGGTTTTGGTCTTGCATTTGAACTTCCTGTCTTTTCATACTTTTTAGCCCTCTTAGGTCTTATTGATGACCGTATGATGCGTGAGTTTTTCAAATATGCTGTTATTATTATCTTTGTTGTAGCCGCACTTTTAACACCTCCTGATGTTCTTACTCAACTTCTTATGGCAGGACCACTGATTATTCTTTACGGTTTTTCTATCTTAATTGTAAGAATAGTTAACCCTGCTCCACCTCGTGAAGATGAAGATGAAGATGAAGATGAAGATGAAGAAGAAAATGAAACATCTGATGACGTCGTTAAAGAAATTAGCAAAGATTAATGGATCCACTAAAAACGCAAAGTTATGATTACACTCTTCCTCAAGAGTTAATCGCAACACAACCTGTCTCACCCAGAGACAGCTGTAAACTTCTTGTTTATAATAGACAAGACCAAAGCATTACCCATACAGTTTTTTCAAAAATAAACAACTATCTTCCTAAAGATTGTGCTATTTTATGTAACGATACCAAGGTTATAAAAGCACGTCTATTTGGGAAAAAGCCTACGGGAGGTAAGGTTGAGCTTCTTATTAATAAACCCTTAGATGCCACCTATGTTTCTTGTCTTATTCGAGGAAAAGTTCATGAAGGTATACAACTCAGTTTTGATAATAATCTCACCGCCACAGTAAAGTCTCTTAATGAAGATGGCTCTCGTACTGTCTTTTTTGAACATAAGCAAAAAGTACTTATTTTTGAAGAGCTTATTTTAGTCTTAGATAAGATAGGGCACATTCCCCTTCCTCCATATTTTAACCGAGATGATGAAAAAAGTGATGAAACACAGTACCAAACAGTCTTTTCAGCTAATGCAGGTGCCGTCGCTGCACCTACGGCATCCTTACACTTTACTCCTGAACTTTTTGAAGAAATTAAAAATAAACATCAAACAGAATTTTTAACCCTGCATGTGGGGGCAGGTACCTTTAAACCTGTAGAGGCAGATATTATTACTCAACATCCTATGCACTCTGAGTATTATCATATTCCACCCTCTGCTCTAGAACTCATAAATTCTGATAAAAAACTTTTAGCCATAGGGACTACGGTTACACGTACCGTAGAGTTTTATGCAAGAACACAACAAAACGAGGGTGAAGCAAACCTTTTTTTACATCCCAATAACAGACCCCAACGTATAAACCATCTTCTTACTAATTTTCATTTTCCTAAATCAACGCTACTGATGCTTGTTGCCTCTTTTATAGGTTTAGAAAATTCTAAAAAAGTATATGCTGAAGCCATCAAAGAAAAATACAGATTTTTTTCATATGGTGACGCAATGTTAATACTTTAAGCTTTATATCGTTATTATTAATTACATCTAAATTAATTTGGGGACTCATCTATGCCAAAAAGTATTTACTTTGCACGTCAACCCATTCTTGATATAAGTGGAAGGATTTTTGCTTATGAGCTTCTGTACAGAAGCTCTTATGAGCAAGGCTTTTCCAAAATCAATGATGAACGCTCTGCAACGGCACAAGTCCTTGTAAATGCACTCAATCTTGTTAAATTAAAAGACATCTTAGGTGATGCCATTGCCTTCATTAATATCGACAAAGAACTTCTGCTTGATGATATGATTTTATCTGTCCCTAAAGAGAAGTTTGTGCTTGAGATTTTAGAAACCGTTGTAGTGGATGAGACTATTATTAAGCGGGTTAAAGAGCTTAAGGACTTAGGGTACCGTTTTGCACTTGATGATGCCGACTGTTCAAAAGAATATATACTTAACTTTCAAGCAATTTTTGAATATATAGATTTTTTAAAACTTGATATTAGTATACTTCAAGAAGATCAACTTACTCAATTTTTGGCTATTTTTAAAAAGTTTAATCTAAAAATTTTAGCAGAAAAAGTTGAGACACAAGAAGAGTTTGATAAATATAAAGCACTGGGTTGTAGTCTCTTTCAAGGTTTCTTTTTTGCAAAACCTGATATTATTGAGAACAGACGTCTTGATCCTGAACATATTATTATCTTAAGTATTGTTCGCCATCTTCAAAAAGATTATGATATTGATGAAGTTCTTCATATGTTTGAACAAAATGTTGCTTTAACCTTACAACTCTTACGTTTTATAAACTCTGCAGCCTTTAGTTTTAGAACCTCTATTAAATCCATTCGTCAAGCTATTACACTTCTTGGACCCAATCAACTTCGTTCATGGTTACTGCTTATCTCTTATGCAAATCCCCTTCATGGACCTAAGGGTGTTGTTAATCCTCTCTTTTTACTTGCACAGACCCGTTCAAATATGATGCAGAGTCTTTGTAAGATTATTTATAAAGATGAATGTACAAATACACTTTTGGAACAGGCTGCTTTTATTGGTCTTTTATCTCTAGTTGAGGCGCTCTTTCAAACACCTATTAGAGTTATTCTTGAAGAGTTAAATGTTGATAAAGAAATTATTAATACACTGATTTTGCATGAGGGGAATTTGGGTACTGTGTTTATGCTTGTCTCTGCCGTTGAACTTTTTGATATTCAAAGTATTGAAAGTTTTATTAACACCTTATCCATCACACATGAAGAGTTTTCTTTAGCGATTCAAGAAGCTTATGAAGTAACAGAAAAATTCACTTCAAGCCTAAGCATTCAAACAGACTCTTCCATTTAAGACTTTAATCTTTCCGGCTAACTCATATTCAAAAAGTTTTTGTGAATTAAAAGAGAGGGCTTCTTCATAAGAAGGAGAATTAGAGCAAAACTGCAAAAATTCATCTTGATTTAATTCTATCTTACCAAAGATATTTGCAAATTTTTCTATATCAGTAATAAGCTCTGCCTTTCCTTCTTGCACAAGTTTCATTGTTCCCCTACTCTCTCCTAAACGATGCGGTAAAACATATATTTTTTTACCACTGTTTAAGGCAAACTCAGCCGAACGCATACTTCCACTATTAAGGTCAGCTTGGGCAATCACAAGCACTTCACCTAATGCAACAACAATTCTATTTCTCTGTACAAAGGTGTAGGCACGGGCTTCACAACCATCTTCATATTCACTTAAAATTAAAGAAGACTCTGCCATCTTAGAAATCAGTTTTTTATTCACCTTAGGATACATGATATCTAAACCATTCGCCATAACACCAATAGTTTTTGGAAAAGCTGCCTCATGAGCGATAGCATCAATTCCCATGGCAATACCACTCACAACACATACATTACGACTGGCTAGGGCTAGAGAGAGAGTATGGATTAAAGCACGTGAATAAGGGTAAGCTCGACGTGCTCCAACAATAGAAACCTTTCTTAAGTTTAAAAGGCTTAGTTCACCTTGATAATATAAGTTTTCTAGAGCCTTATCTAAGTTTTCTAACTCACAAGGCACTTTACTAAGGCGTTGTGAGAAAGGCATTAAATCACCTTATTGATGTAAACAAGTTCAACACTTTTCAAGGCTCCTTTAGAGCGTCTAAGTGCTTCTAATGTCTCTTTTCGAGGATGTCCAATAGCAATTGCTGAACCCAGTTCTTTTGCTTTTTTAATTGCTTTTAAAATCTGCCCTTGTATATATTCAACATTAGCTTCATGGTCTAAAAAGATATCTCTTGCAATGTAAGGTTTACCCAAAGATGCCATCACTTCAGGAACCTTTATTTCTGCTGTTGTTCGCGAGTCTAAAAAACCAATACCTTCAGATTTTAGTGCAATAATTAAATCTTTAATGGCTCGTTTATCTGAGGTAAACCTACTTCCTGTGTGATTATTAACATAATACGCTCTAGGAAAAAGTATTTTAATCTCCTTAACTCTTTGTCTTATAGTCTCTTTTGAATCATTTACATGTAAGGTCGTAGGCTCTTCTGCTGAAAAACTCATCGCTTGAAGTGGTAGATGTACCATATAAATTTTCTCATTTGAGGCAAGTATTGCTGAATCAGGATGAATATTGCTCGGAGGTAAAAAAGACATTGTTAAAGGCATATGCAGTGCTTTAATTGATTTTACATCATGTAAGAATGAAACATCATCCATAATAATGGCAAGTTTAGGTTTATTAAAATTTGAATAAATCTTTTTCTGTTTCACAACACGTGTTGGTCCCTTTGGTGGGCGACCTAAGGTATTGGTATCAAACTCATGTTTTGTATCTATCTCTTTTTTACGCGCAGTAGTTAAAACCTTTTGAAGTTTTCCAACAAGGTCATTTTTAGGTGCAGAAACCTTACTGAGTTGGCTTAAAAGTTCTTCTTGTTTTTTCTGTATTTTTTTATATTTACTCTCAACAAAGTTCTGACCATCTTTGTAACCCGTTTTATAAGAAACAATTCCAATAAGCCCCACAAATAAAATGATAATCGAAGCAATAAGTACTTTAATAGCCCAAGAACTTGAACTTTTTTTCTTTTTACGTTTTGTCATTTAAGAATAATTTCCATCTCCAAAACATCTATATTTTGATTAGATTGTGTAGAGATATGAATATCTTTCACCTTAGTATACTTTTTAATGACTTCCATGATTTCTGCTTTCATGTCTTCCATATACGGTAAAGCATTAGAGGCACGTTCATGGGCAAGCACCACCTTGAGTCTGTCTCTTGCCACCGAAGCTGAAGACTCTTTTTTTCCAAAAATATTAGCAAAAAAACTCATGAAAAAATCCTTTTAAAGAAACCTTTTTGACAGACAAATCAAGGTATTCAACTTCTTCGCCTAGTATACGACGTGAAATATGTCTATATGCCTCACCAGATTCTGCTTTTAGGTCACGAATAATAGGTTCACCCATATTGGTTGAACTAATCACCTTTTCACAATCAGGAACTATTCCAATCAAAGGAAGCGCAAGAATATTTAAAACATCTTCTGTGGTTAACATATCACCACGCTCTACAAGTTCAGGTTTAATGCGGTTAATAATAACATATTTTTCTACTTCTTCACCCTTATGTGCCTTCTCACTTTTTGCATCAATAATCCCAATAACTCTGTCAGCATCACGTACAGATGAAACATCAGGAGTAGAGATAATTAAGGCTCTATCCGCATAAGCAATAGCATGTTCAAAACCACCCTCAATACCTGCAGGAGAGTCAATTAAAATAATATCAAACTCTTTTTTCAAGGTTTCAAGAAGTTCTTTAACCTTCTGTTTATTAAGAACATTTTTATCATTTGTTTGAGATGCAGGAAGAAAAAATAAGTTCTTAGAATGTTTATCATTAATCAAAGCCTGAGTAAGGTTACACTTCCCTTCCATCACATCAATCACATTATATACAATGCGATTTTCTAAACCTAATAGCATGTCTAAGTTACGAAGTCCAATATCAAAATCTACCGCCACAACTTTTTTACCCTCATCTGCCATACCCACAGCAATATTAGCTAATGTAGTCGATTTACCAACCCCACCTTTACCTGATGTAACTGTAATAACTATACTCATAAAATTCCCTAGATTATTTTTCAATGATTATACACTTAAAGCAATAACAGTGCCATAATAAAAGGCATTTTGACATGTATTTTTACAAAAATAATTAATTACAACTAAGTAAAAATTTCAAAAATAATTTTATAGTACATATTATTAAATTTTTAGAAAGTATTATATAAAAAGTACAACAGTGTAACGATACAAAAGATGTACTTCTATTTTATTTTTCTTGAATATCGCACTTCATGGGAAAACCCTCTTTACGAGCTTGTTTTTCAACAATACTCGCCTTTGTTTCAGCTATCTCATAGGTATAAATGCCGCAGAATCCTCTACCTTTAGTGTGTATTTCATGGGTAATTTCATCTGCCTCTTCTAAGGTCTTATGAAAAATAGTGCTAATAATACGAAGGCAAAAATCCCATGAGGTGTAATCATCATTTAACATATAAACAATATAATGTTTAGGCTCATCTAACTCATGAGTAAGCTCTGTTTTTAGTTGAATAGACATTAAAGTCCTCTAGAAAAATTAAATTATTTATAATTATATTGTATATGTACATAAAAACTAAAAAGTGATGATACCTTCTTGAAAATTCTACTTAATGTAGAGTTTTTAATAAGTAAAATAAAATTATAGAGACTGAGGAAGTATCCTTTTGGACATCACGAAGGAAGCAACGCAGCAGGTGCGTCGCTATTTTAGTTTTTAGAAGTGTCTACGATTTTATTTGCAGAAATCCATGGCATCATTTCACGAAGACCATTACCTGTTTGCTCAATTAAAGATGCAGCAGCATTATTACGCTCAGCATTCATACGAGGATAACCTGATTGACCTTCAAGGATAAAGTCTTTTGCAAAACGACCATCTTGAATTTCAGTAAGAATATCTTTCATTGATTGTTTAGACTCAGCATTAATAACACGTTTACCCGAAACATAATCACCATACTCAGCTGTATTAGAGATTGAATAACGCATATCAGCGATTCCCCCCTCAAACATTAGGTCAACGATAAGTTTAAGTTCGTGAAGACATTCAAAGTATGCTAATTCTGGAGCATAACCTGCTTCAGTTAGAGTTTCGAAACCTGCTTGAACAAGAGAGGTAACACCACCACATAAAACAGCTTGCTCTCCAAAAAGGTCAGTTTCTGTTTCATCTTTGAAAGTTGTTTCAATAATTGCAGTACGACCACCACCAATTGCAGAAGCATACGAAAGAGCAAGCTCTTTCGTCGTACCAGAAGGGTTATTTCCAATAGCAATAAGATCAGGAATACCACCACCACGTACAAATTCAGAACGTACAGTATGACCAGGGGCCTTAGGCGCAATCATTGTTACATTGATTCCTTTTGCTGGAATAATACGACCATAATGAATGTTAAAACCGTGACCAAAAGCGATAGTGTCACCATCTTTTAGGTTGGGAGCAATTTCATTATTATAGATTTCAGATTGATTTTCATCAGGAAGAAGAATCATAATAACATCAGCAGTAGCAGATGCTTCAGCAACTGTCATCACTGAAAAACCTTTTGCTTCAGCTTTTGCCCAGCTAGATCCATCTTTACGAAGACCAACGATTACCTCAACACCTGAATCTCTTAAGTTTTCAGCGTGAGCGTGTCCTTGAGAACCGAAACCAATCATTGCAACTTTTTTGCTTTTAATTAGGTCTAGATTACAATCTTTATCATAATATACTGTTAATGCCATTAGGTCATCCTTGTTTATAAGTCACTATTAGACTTAGAAATTTTACTGAAGAAACACCGGTAAACCGAGTGATTCTCTCGTTTTCGCGGATTATACTTAAATTCTTCATAAAATAGGCTGAAAATTCTTCTCAAATCATAAAAACTTAACATCCATCATATAAAAAGTGCATGGCTCTCTTTTTTTCTTCTGTTTTAAAACAGGCTTGTAATTGCTTTTTATACATTTTTTGTTCTTCTCTTGAGGCACCATTATTTATCATATACTGCATGGCTTCTGTATCTCCCTCTTTTGCAGCCATTTTAATAAACTCATAACCTACATTAACATCTGTTTTCACCGTTTGATGACTAAATTCCCATCCTCTAATATGAAGTATTCCCATATAGAACTTGGCTTTTGCGCTCTTCTCTTTCACTGCACTCACAACATCTTATAACCAAGAGCTGGTTTACGTGTCCATTTCTGACCTACATAATAAATCCATGCAGCATTAACCTTAGCCTCTACATTGCCTTTATCAGCAGCCTTTAAAAAATACAATAAGGCATTGGCTTCATCACTCTGCCCTCTTCTTTTGTATAATAAGGATCCATATAAATTCATCGCTTCTGCATTTCCCTGATCTACTGCATATTTTAAATAATATAGTGCCTTATTAATGGAACCATACTGTTTAGGTGTATCATAAAACTTTCCTGTAATCAAAGAGGCTTGTTCTTGAAAACCTTGACAAAGTTTTTGATATTTTGCATTATTAGAATCTTTAGAAAAATTGGGCATCACACAAAGATGGGCTTTTGCAAAAAGGTTTCCTTCTACTGCGGGAAGATAAAAATATGCCTTAGCTTTTTGAGGATTATTCCTAGTAAAAAGAACACCTAAGGCGAACTTAGCTTCATTAAGTACTTCAGCCTTATGCATCCATTTTTCACTCTGTTTTATATTAGCATTCATGTAATTATAAATACCAAGATTATAAGCCGCTTTCAGATCTCCTTTTGTTGCTGCCCTTTGAAACCATTTCTGTGTTGCAGACATTTTTGAACTATAAAAATTAACTAATGCTAAAAGGTTTTGCGCCTTAGTATCACCTTTAAATGCTAAAGAATCGAGTAAACGTTTTGATTCTATTAAGTCTCCCTTTTCATATAAAGTATAAGAATCACAATATTCTGTCGCCATTAAATTCATTGAAAACATTAAAATATAAATCCATCTCAACATAGTTTTCCCTCAAACTTTTCTTTTTAAATTATTATAGCTACTCTTTTCAGTAAACCCTAATCCAAACTCAACTAGAATAGTGAGAATTAAATCATTTAATAATCGAGGATGCCCCATATGAACAGTGTTTTAAAAAAGAAAATTCAACAACTTCCTGCATTACCAGAATCAGCTATTAAACTTGAAGCAATTTATCATAACCCAGATTCAACCTTTGATGATATGGTTAAGGTATTAGAACTTGACCCTCTTTTAACAGCAGATATTTTAAAAGCTGCTAATTCCCCTCTGTATGGATTTACACGTGAGATCAATTCTATCTCTCAAGCCGTTAGTCTTTTTGGAATGGGCACGATTCGTGGTTTTGCTTTAGCTATGATTGTTAAGAAAAGTTTTGAACTTAATCTCTCTCCTTATAATATCTCAAATGACCAATTTTCAAACCTTTCTGCAACACAAAATGCCTTAGCCGTTACTTGGTACCTTCGTCAACAACCAAGACTTATGGAGTTTTTATCTCCTGCCTCATTTTTAATTGAAATTGGCAAGGTACTGATTGCTCAGTTTATTTTAGAAAATAATCAAGAAACAGAATTTAAAGAAAAGATTTCTGAAACTGACTCTATTCGTGCAGTTGAAGAAGAGTTTACACAAACATATACTGCTGATATCTCTGCGGACATCTTTAATCATTGGAAGTTTGATGAAAAACTTGTTAACCTTGTTCGGTATTGTGGTGAACCTGATAATCTTGATGAAGATATGCAAGAAGCAAGTAAGGCACTTCATGTTATCCGTATAGCCACTGGGCTTGATGGTATTTTTACAGATAAGACTTTAGCCGATGCAAAGGTTTTAATTGAAAAGTATGACCTTGACTTAAAAAGTTTTGAGGCTGCTATTGAAAAAATGTCTGCGTTAAAATATTCTTAATTAAATTGACCCATGGTGTCATTGAAGCCGATTTAAAAACTCCTGAAAAAAAGCTCTTAAAAGAGCTCAATGACCAAGGCTTTCTTAAATTCGAAGATAATGTTTATACCCTTCATTCAAAATACCGTGCAGGGCTTATTGATGTAACCCGAACAGGCGATGCCTATTTAAAGGTTATTGGTAGTTCAATGAAAGATCTTTATATTGAAGCTAAAGACCGTAATAAAGCAGATAAAGATGACCTAGTTATTGCACAAAGACTTATTGGTAAACGGGGCAAACCTTCTGCTGTTGTCGCTTTTATAGTCGGTAAGGCGGAACACTACGGTGTTGCAGTAATAAAAACCATTGATGGACGTAAAAGTTTACTTGATTTAAAAACCAATACACCTGTTGCCCTTCGCTTAGAAACGGACGCCTTAGAAGCGTATTCAGATAATGATGTTTTTCAAATCAATTACCAAAATGCAAAGATTAAAGAAAAACTAGGCTCTTTAGATGATCCTGCTGTTGATGAGCGCATTGCCTTAGCTCTATTTAACCGACATAATGAGTTTGAACCTGATATTTTAGAGATTGCTAAGAATTTTGGGAAAAGTGTTGATGCTTCTTTATATCCTGAACGAAAAGACCTGCGTCATCTTCCCTTTTGTACCATTGACCCTGTTACAGCAAAAGACTTTGATGATGCTATCTATTTTGATATTAAGGAAAATGCCCTTTATGTAGCTATCGCAGATGTATCTACTTATGTAGAGCCCTTTGGTCCTATTGACACAGAAGCCATTTATAGAGGGTTTACCGTCTACTTTCCCCATAAATCAGTTCCTATGCTTCCCCGGGAACTGAGTGAAAATCTTTGTTCTTTACGACCCACTGAAGACAGACTGGCTTTTACCTTTAAAATCTTTTTAGACCCACAAAGTTTTGATGTTACCCATACCGAACTTTATGAGACACTCATCCATTCACGTCGTCGTTACACTTATGCTGAAGTGGATGCTTTTTTTGAAGGTAACTTAAAGGCAAAAAATGAAAATGATGCAGTGACTATGGCTTATCTTCCTCGTCTTAAAGAAGTGACTCATTCTCTAAAAAGAACCCGTATGCAAAAAGGTTATGACTTCCGTTCGCGTGAATTTAATATTCATCTTAATGACAAGGGTTTAATTGAAAGTGTTGATTCTGAAGAAGAAACACCTTCTCATGCCCTAATTGAGGACTGTATGCTTCTGGCTAACAAGGCTGCAGCAAGTATGTTTGAACGTGGTGTATTTAGAGTCCATGAAGAACCAAGTCCTCTTAAATTACAATCTTTATATGGGCAACTTTCAAGTATTGGTATAGATGTTGAGATTAAAGGTTCTATGCGTCACACAATAGCAGATATTCAGAAAAAAGCAGAAGAATTAGATATACGTGAAGAGGTTGATACCCTTATAATTCAGTCTCAAATGCAAGCCCGTTATGCACCTGATAATCTTGGTCATTTTGGTTTAGGTTTTGACACTTACACCCATTTCACCTCACCTATTAGGCGTTATTCTGATTTAATGGTTCACCGATTCTTAAAGGCAATATTAGCCAAAGACAGGGATCAAGCCGGTTATTTAATGCGAAATATTGATGCCTTATGTGAGCAAATTAGTATCTTAGAGCGTGAGGCTGATTACACCGCAAAAGATTTAGAAAATCGAAAATATGCACGTTGGGCAAGTGAAAGAATTGGACAAAGAGGTAAGGCAAGAATTATCTCTATAGAACCTTCACCTCTTGCCATTTTATTTGATGAAATCATTGGTGCACGAATTTTTTTAAAAGCAGATGAAGGCATTAAACTCTTTGGAAATGTTGAACTTGAAATTATTGAAGCCAGTATTAGCAGTACAAAAATCTATGCAAATTTCATTAAACATATTGATGAGGATCTGACATGATAAAAAAACAGGACTTTGAACGTCTTTTACAAGAGGCAAAAATACCTCGGGCCATGATGTTTTTTGGAGAATCTCATTTTATGATTGATTTTCATGCCAAAAAACTTTGTGAGTGTTGGGGCGCAGAAGATGATATTTTTACACTCTATCATCAAGACTATAACTTTTCTGACGCCAAGGACCATATCTCTCAAGGCTCTCTTTTTGGCGGAAATAATGTTCTGCTTATAAAAAGTGATAAAAAAGTTCCCAAAAAAGAGTTAGATGAGCTTATCTCTTACGTCAGCAAAAGCCCCAGTAATTTTCTAATTTACTGTTATTATGGACCCGATTATAAAACTTCAAACAAGTCATTTACATCTAAGGCAGGTGGGGACAGTATCCGGTTTTTTAACCCCTATTTCAATGAAGCAAAAAATATTATTAGGCAAGAAGCAAAGAGCTTAAACTTACAAATTAATGATGATGCTATCACCCACCTGCTTTTATCACAAAACTCAAACCTCTCTCTTGCCTGTAATGAGTTAGAAAAGTTATCCATTTTACAAGTCCCCATTCATGCTAAAGAAGTTGATGAGTTGGTCTATCCCCTTGCTGAAGTAAAACTCGACCAGATGATTTTAGATATCTTAGCAAAAAAAGATTTCCGTTCTAATATAGAAAGACTTTTAGAAACGGGAGAAAATGAGATACAAATTATTACTGCTATTTCTAATTTTGTTACCCAACTTTTTCTTTTTCACACCTATATTAAAATTAATGGAGTTATAGATTCAGCTGCTATTTTAGGCTATAAACTCCCCACTTTTATAGAAAAAGACAGAGCTGCCTTATCTATAAAATTTAGACTTCAGACTTATGAAAAAATGCTTGATCACCTTCTTAAAACTGAACTTTTAATGAAAAGTGGTGGAAATAAAGACACCAATGCCCTTTTACTCTCTGCCCTATTAAAGTTTCAAACACTTTTATAAATACTTATGTACAAAGGAAATAGATTATGCCTTATTTAAAAAATTATCTTCTACTCTTTTTAGTAACTTGCACCACTATATATGCGTACCAGTTAGACTTTGAAGGTAAAACACTTCCCTCTCATTGGAAAGCACAAGAGACAAATCCCAAGTCTTCTATACAAGGTGGTACATGGATAATACGGCAAGAGATACAACCCCGTAGATCTAAAGTTCTTATACTCACTCATATAGAAAAAAATTCAGGTAATACCTTTAACCTCTTTTATAATGACTCTTTCTCTTTTTTAAATGGAAAAATAAGTGTAAAATTTAAAGCCATTAAAGGGAAAGCAGACCAAGGAGGAGGATTAATATGGCGGGTTCAAGATAAAAACAACTATTATATAGCTCGTTTTAATCCCCTTGAAGATAATTTTCGTCTTTATTATGTTAGTAATGGAAGAAGAACCACCTTAGCTTCTACTCATGTTCAACTTGACCCAAAAGCATGGCACAGTATGAAAATTATTCAAAATGGAAACCATTTTCAGGCTTTTTTAAATGGAAAGAAATATCTTCAAGGTCAAGATAATCATTTTCCAAATGCAGGTGGTGTTGGTGTATGGACCAAGGCAGATGCTCAAACTGCATTTGATGACTTAATCATAAAGAAAAAATAGATGTTAAAAATATTCTTAGCCTTTTGCAGTTTTATTATCATTACTATTTCCTTACTATTATGGAACTTTGATGAAAATCTTTATACGCCTACTCCAACGGTTACTGTTTACATATCTCAAGACCAAGTTTTTTCAGAACCTATTATTCAAGCCTTTGAAAAAGATACGAGCATTAAGGTTAGTGCTATTTACGACACAGAAGAGTCAAAAAGCACAGGAGTAATGAACCGTCTTATTTCTGAAAAAAACAATCCTCAAGCTGATGTGTATTGGGCTAATGAGCCTATTCGTGCAGAAATACTCAAAATCAAATCTATTTCTGAAATATATCACTCAAAAAATTGTGAAGGTATACCCTCTTTATTTAAGGATCCACAAGGTTATTGGTGTGGTTTTTCAGCACGAGCAAGGGTCTTTATTGTGAATGATGAGGCTAAAAACAATCCCAGTACTATTTTTGATTACACCTCTGATTTATATAAAGATAAACTTATCATTGCCAATCCTCTTTTTGGTACAACAACCGCACAGGTGTCTGCTCTATTTAGCCTTTTGGGAGATACAAAAGCTAAAATATTTATGGAAGCTCTTAAAAAAAATGGGGTCAAACTCTCTACTAGTAATGGCGAAAGTGCTGACTTTGTTGCCACGCATCAATTTGATTTTTCTTTAGTAGACAGCGATGATGTCATTAACCGTATGCGTGAAGGAAAAAAAGTACATTTAATTTATCCTGATCAAAAAGAAGATGAGATAGGAACTTTTATTGTACCTAATGCCACAGTTTTAATTAAAAATAGCCCCCATCCCCAAGAAGCCAAGATTCTTATTGATTATCTTCTTTCTAAACAAACCGAAAAGGCTCTAGCCTTAGCTAATTGTGCCCAAATTCCTTTACACAAAGGGCTTAAAGCACCAAAAGAGCTAAAGAGTATTGAAAATATTAAAGTTATGCCCGTTAATTATGCTGATGTTGCATCAAAAATGATTATGATTCAAAACTATTTAAAAGAGTGGACAGGATTGTAGTTGTTTAAACACTTTTTTTTACTGACGCTTCTTAGTATTTTAATAAGTATAGGTCTTTTGCCTCTTATCATTATGTTTGCTGATGCTTTTTTTAATAACCCTACGCTAAGTATTAAAACCTTTAGCTCACTTTTTCACTCTAAACATAACCTTCAACTCATGCTAAACAGTCTAAAACTCTCTTTATCTGTCACCTTTATAACAACACTTATCGGAGTCAGTTTAGGATTTATTTTTGCAAAAACAGACCTTCCATATAAAAAAACGTTTATTTTTATTTTTATTTTCCCCTTACTTATTCCTTCTTACATCTTAGCTATTTCTTGGTCAAACCTTGTACCTCATGAACTTCTAGTTGGATTTTATGGAAGTGTTTTAGTCTTATCTAGCACCTTTATGTCTATTCCTATGCTTATAAGTTATTTCTTTTTAAAAAATATCAATCCTCAATATGAGGAGGTCGCTTCTTTAATGGCAGGAAAATATTTTATTTTTAAACGTATTATCTTTGCACTTTTGCTTAAAAGCATCTCTTTTTCTATGATTATCGTTTTTCTTTTAAGTTTTGCAGATGTTAATGTTACAAATTATTTTAGATATAAGGTCTATATACTCCAAAGTTTCACACAGTTTTCAGCCTTTTATGATGTAAAATCTGCTGTTATTACGATGCTTCCACTCGTTTTTATTACCCTTCTTGTACTCCTATCAGAAAAATTATTTTTACAAAATAGAAGCTATAAGACATCTTCTTCAAATCATTATGAAAATACTAATCTCCTTCTTTTGGGCAATTTAAAGATACCTATTTTTATTCTTATATTATTAATTTGTTTTATCTTAGTTTTACTTCCACTTAATAGTCTCTTTATAGACTCTTTACATCTTGAGTCTTATATATTAGCCTTTAAAAGCGCTAAAGAAAGTTTACTTCACTCTTTTATTTATGCTTTTATTAGTGCTACACTTTTAAGTTTTTTGGGTTTTTTTATGGCTTATGCTATTCATACAAAAAGCCTAAAGTTTCATCTATTTGTAGACTTTTTAAGCCTTTTTATCTTTGCCTTACCCAGTACAATTTTAGGCATAGGTTTGGTTTATCTTTATAATAATACATGGACAAACTTTATCTATGCAAGCCCTCTTATCATTATTTTTGCTTATGTGGCTAAGTACCTTATTTTAAGCATTCGTATCTTTTTAAATCATCTGAGTAACATTTCACCTTCACTAGAAGAAGCAGCTCAAATGAGTGGGGCATCATGGTTTAGGCGTATTTTTTTTATTTTACTTCCTTTACTCAAAAATGCCTTTATTTTAAGCTGGATTATTAGCTATATTTTCTCTTTACGTGATACTAATTTAAGTATGCTTGTTTATCCAGCAGGATACGAAACCCTTAGTGTGAAGATTTTAACCTTAATGGCTAATGGTTCATCATCTTTTATTGCTGCACTTTGTATCTACATGATACTCAGCATCTTATTACCAGGAATCTTTCTCTTATATTTTCTACAAAAAAAGTAAAAAAATGTCTATAATTAAGCTAAACAATATCTCTTTAGCCTCGGCTTCTACGAACATTTTAAAGAGTATTTCTTTGCAGGTAGAACAGTCTGAACGACTTGTAATTTTAGGTACATCAGGCTCAGGAAAAACAAGTTTACTTCGTCTTATTGCAGGTTTTGAAAAACCAAGTCTTGGTGAAATTTATATAAACAATAACAAAGTATCAACACAAAATAAAATTCTTATACCACCTGAAAACAGAAACTTAAATATGGTTTTTCAAGACCTTGCCTTATGGCCTCATTTAAATGTAGAAGAACACCTTAGTTTTGGACTAGAAGCACAGGGTATACCCAAAAATAAAAGAGATAAAAAGATAAAATCTATACTAAAATTAGTCAAACTTGATGTAGAACTTACCAAAAGACCAGAAACACTTTCTGGTGGAGAGAAACAGAGACTTGCTATTGCTAGAGCCTTAATTACACAACCAAAAATTGTGCTGATGGATGAGCCTTTATCAAGCCTAAATGAATCTTTAAATAAAGAGATAAGAGAAGAAATTATCTACTTACAAAAAGATCTCTCTTTCACCCTGCTTTATGTTACACATAATAAAGAAGAAGCCTTTGATATTGCTACAAAAATCTTAGTTTTGCATCAAGGGAAAATCTCTTTTATAGGCGAAGTCAATGATGCAAAAGATTTTTTCCTTACTCACTAAGCATATAATAAGACCTACTTGGATATAATTCGCGCGTTCCTTGCTCTTTGTATCTCAACAGACGCCTGTATATCGTTTCGATAGGCCCTATTATGAGATGCATAATGGGTAGATAAGAGTTTCTCTTATCGTGAATGTGTAAATTGAGTTATGTGTAAATGTGGCAATCCCACATCTACACATAAGCAGCTTGCTGTGCACTCATCTACCCATCCCCGCGTGTCTACACGCTACTCTAATCCAGAAGGCGCTATTAATCCAAAAGGAGATCTCTATGAGACATTACGAAAACCTCGTAATCCTAAAGCCAACACTAACTGCAGAAGAAATGCAAGCAGCTGTTGCACAAATTGAAGAAAACATCACTAAAGATGGTGGTGAAATTGTTGCTCGTGACGTTAAAGGTATGAAACGTTTAGCTTACGAAATTAACAAAAATGCACGTGGTTACTTCCACATTATGTACTTCAGAATTGCTCCAACGGCAATCGAAGAAATCGAACGTCTTTACCGTATTAATGAAGATGTACTTCGTTTCGTTACTGTTAAATATGACAGCAAACGTGAAGTTAAAGCCTGGAATGATTTAGTTACTAAAACTGAAAAACTTACAGCAGCAAGAGCTGCAGCAGCAGCTACAAAAACTGAAGCTCCAGCAGCAACAGAAGCTAAAACTGAAGAAGTAAAAACTGAAGAAGTAAAAACAGAAGCAGAAGCTCCAAAAGCTGACGCGTAAGTTTAAAGGATACCCATGTTTAATAAAGTCATACTGGTAGGAAACCTCACTCGTGATATTGAAATGCGTTATGCTCAAAGCGGTAGTGCTATTGCTAACACAGCCATTGCGACAACACGTAAGTTCAACCAAAATGGAGAACGTAAAGAAGAGGTATGTTTTGTAGACATCACTTTTTTTGGTCGTTCTGCTGAGATTGCGAACCAGTACCTTAGACGTGGTAGTAAAGTTCTTGTAGAAGGTAGATTGAAGTTTGATCAGTGGGTTGCCCAAGATGGTAGCAAACGTTCAAAACATACAATTGTTGTAGAAACTATGCAGATGTTAGACTCAAAAGCTGATGCACAAGCAAGTGGTGGAGATTACTCTACAGCACCTGCTGAAAACAGCGGTGGGTATGAAGCACCTGCACAGCAAAACAATAATTATGGACAACAATCTCAGCAAAAACCAGCATATGGTGCAGGACAGCAGTCTCAGCAACAATATGGTGCTCAACAGCAGAACTCTTATGGTAACCAACAGCAGCAAGCGCCGCAACAAAATTACCAAAAACAAGAGATGCCTACGCAGACAATACCGGAAATTGATATCGATGATGAAGAAATTCCGTTCTAAACAGGTACATAATGCGGGACGCTAGGATTAAGAACACAGGTTAATGCCCTTGGGCATCATACCGAGTGGGACCTAGTGTTAACGTAGGTAATGGATTGAACTCCATTACTATCTTAATAAATGAGGGAACTCCCTTCATTTGATAAAACAAGCTGAGACGGTCTGTTAAATAGATCTCTCCTCGAAAATAAAATTAAGGACCACAAGATGGCTGAAAGAAGAAAATACAAAAAACGTTATTGTAAATATTGTGAAGCAAAAATTGACTTCATTGATTACAAAGATACTAACTCTCTTAAACATTCAATGTCTGAGCGTTACAAAATCATGCCACGTCGTTTAACAGGTAACTGTAAACGTCACCAAGAGATGATTTCAAATGCAATCAAACGTGCACGTCAAGCGGCACTAGTACCCTACACTGTTACTCGTAAAATCGTTGTTGCAAACCCATTCGAAAGCATCGTTAACTAGATTTTTTTGAATATTAGAAAAGGAGTCAACCTCCTTTTTCTAAACTTATACAAAGACTTTTCATCCAATAAGCTTTAACGTACCCCTCTTTTTATATTATTTTTTCTTATAGTATATTTCTAAGCTCTTTACTCTAATTTCTACACCTAATTAATATTTAAAGCAAATTAGATTAACCTATATACATATTTATACAATTAAAACAATTTTGCGGGGGCTATAATGAGTTTTATTACACATCTACAAAGTAGTCTTATCTTAGGTACGAAAATGGTTCATCCTGATGAAGAGCATTTTAATAAACCACTTTGTAAAGAACTTTTTAAATATATTAAACAAGATAATATTTCTAAACTAAAACAACTCATCCTCTCTGGTGTAGACAGTGATAAATGTGAAGAAAACCATATTAGAGCTCTTTCTTATGCGGTAAAAACATCAAAACTTGAAGCAGTAAAGCTTCTTCTGTATTATGGATGTGATTTAAACTTTGTAGACAGTTTTAACAGACGTGCCTTAGACTACGCACTCGAAACTAAAAATAAAATGATTGCTTCTGTTTTACAATCTCATGGTGCTATTTCTAGTACACAATCACAAGACATTTATTATGCCTCAGATAACGTTACACAAGCAGTGATAAATGGTGACTTAGATGCCCTAATATATTACCAACACTTAGGTGCCAACATACACCAAAAGTTTGAAAACAAAACAACACTTTTGCATTTAGCCATAGATTCCCAATCTGAAAACATACTTGTTTATCTTTTAAATAAGGGCTTGAATATTGATGCAAGAGATAAAAGTGGAACAACACCTCTTATTTTGGCATCTATGGATATTCATAATCTAGCTCTCTTACAGATACTACTAAAAAGAAGTGCAACATTAAATCAAAGAAATAATCGTAGAATTTCGGCTCTTAGTATGGCAATTAAACGCTACAATATCAAAGCAGCCATAATGTTAGTAGAACACGGTGCTGATGTAAATATTAGAGACAGTATTAACACCCCTTTAACTCTTGTTCATTCCTCAATTAATACTACGAGTAATGCTATTTTAAAACAAGAACTTCGTAATCTAGAGACCCTACTTCTTATAAAAAATGCCCATGTTAATAGTAATGAAGATAAGCTTATGTGGAGCCCTTTAATGTTAACGGCTAGTCATTACCAAGATAATGGAAATATTTTACATTTGCAACTACTTATTCATCTGGGAGCAAATATAAATCAAAGAGATAAAAACTCTAGATCAGCTTTAATGATTGCTGCTTCTTTAGGACGGATAGAGGCTATTGAAATATTAATGAAACATAATGCTAAATTAAATCTTGCGGATAAATTTGGTTGGACGGCTTTAATGCTGGGTGTTTATTATAATCAAAAAGAGACGGTACAGCTACTTTTAGATAATGGTGCTGATGTTAATTTTTGCAGTAAAAAAGGATTGACTGCCTTAAAGGTCGCAATCGACAATGAGAGAATGAGTATCATACCTATCTTAAGAAACTATGGAGCGGTCTCACCAAAAGAGTAGCAAAGCGGACTTAAGCAAAGCATTAATTTTAATATTATGATGGTATAAATATTGCTTATTCATTTATAAAAATGGACTCTTATGAAGTTTTTTCTTCTGTTTATACTGCTTTTATCTTCTTTACATGGTCTTGTTAGTCAATTTGCAAAAGATGACTACCAAGTTCTAATTGGAAAAAACTTTGATGATGAAGCCCTCGATATTATTGAAGATTATGATTATAATATTTCTCTTGTTGGATATACTCAATACTACAAAACAACACAACAACATAACACTTCTTATAATAATGCTTTTGATTATTTACGCAGTACAAATGAGTATAATGGGGAACAACTTCGTTTAATTAAATTAAATTCCTCGGCTCAGATTGTTAATGATATTTCATTAAAACTTAGGAGCTTTAACCATGGAACAAGTATTTGTAAAACAGCAAGGAATGGCTATATTCTTGGAGGTTATATACACTCAGGACAGATGTTAATTACACGTCTTAATGCTGATGGAAAAAGCTTTTATCTCAAAGACTTTGGTACTGCAAACTTTGATCAGCTTCACTCTTTAATCTCTATGCCAGATGGAAGTGCCATTGCTATTGGTACTTCACAAACTTCACGCAATACTAATGATAATATGTTTGTTCAAGGACTAGGAAGAAATGATGTTTATCTGGTTAAGTTTCGACCTAATGGGCAGATTCGTTGGCGAAAGAAATATGGTTCAACTAAAAAAGATATTGGCGTAGATGGTGCCGCTACCAATGATGGTGGTTTTATTTTATTAGGTATCACCCAAGAAGCCGATGATTTTAAATTATGGCTCGCAAAGATAAGTGATACAGGAGATACACTATGGGTTAAAGATTATCCCAAAAGTGGTCGTCAAAAAGCCTTTAAAATCACTCGCCTTTCTGATGGTGACTATTTAATCTCAGCAAGTTTTGAAAATAAAAATAATCAAGATAATATCCGCCTTATTAAAATAGATAATGAGGGGAATGTTTTATGGGAACACGACTATTTTAATAATGCACATGAGCACCTTAATGATGTTAATGTTGATATGAGAGGAAATATTATTGGTGTGGGTTATTCACAAGATGAGCACCAAGGAGATAAGGATGCCTTAGTTCGTTATTATGATCATAATGGAAATATGATTTGGGAGAGAAAGTTTGGGAAACATAGACAAGATAGTTTTAATGCAGTCAGTTTACTCCATGATAACAGCTTTACCATTGCAGGATTCACAAAATCCTTTGCTAATAAAGGTCGTCAAATATGGGTAATGAAACTCAATGATGATGGAAGCATCGTAAAAATTAGACAAAAAAGATACACAACCTTATATGAAGCACTCCGAGTAGAATTTGCAAAAGATAAAGACATTCAGATTTATAAGAACCTGAGAATCACCCATAATGGCCTCATCTTCAAACAAGGAAGTGCCAGCCTTACTGCAAAACATAAAGAGGTATTAAAGAACTTTATGCCACGACTGACAAAGGTCTTAAATAGCTATAAACAAGAGATAAAGAATATTCAAGTTAATGGGTATACATCTACAGAATGGAATGCACCAAACACCCAAAGGTACCTAAACAATGCACATCTATCAAACGACAGAGCTATGCATATCTTAGACTACTCCTATTCACTAAAAACTCTAAAAAAATACCATAACTGGTTATCGCAAAAACTAAGTACAGATGGCTACTCTTATTCAAACCTAATACTAGCGGATAAAAAAGAGAATAAGGTACGCTCAAGAAGAGTAGAGTTTGAAATAAGATTGAAGATTGAAGATTGAAGATTGAAG
>JAJRQV010000082.1 GCA_024280035.1 Campylobacterales bacterium | reverse complement strand
CTTCACCCTTCAACCTTCAGCCTTATTTCGCTAAACTTCTTTATGGCAAAAAAGACAAAAAAACTTAGTAAATATAACCAAATTATTCGTAACTATTTTGATGGTGATGGTTTTGATGATGGTATCACCCGTGTCCCTCTTGAAAACCTTATTGAACTTGCACATATGCTTGGTATGCGTGATATAAGCCCTACTCAAAACCAACTCGTTCGTACCTTTAGAAGAGTCTGGTCTGAGGCTGATATTTTTTATCGTCAAGAAATTGTGCAGTACTTTAAAGAACTTGGGCATATTTTTACCGGCAGTGGAGAGAAACAATCTTCTGATGATAAGATAGAAAAGATTAATAGCTTTTTAGATCAGATGACACTCAGTGATGAGGAGGCAAGAGAGCTACAAAAGCACTTTATAAATGAGAGAACTAAACGAATTTCTCTAGCTAAGATGGAGAAAGCACTTTATCAGATACGTCTGGCTAAAAAACTAAAAACTCTTGAAAAAAGCCTTGAACTTAGTTTTACTGATGAGAATGCCTTAGAATTTTACACACCTATCTCTTTTACTTATGCTGGAGAAAGTTTTTCCAAGATACTTCAAATTAAAACAGAAGCTCTCTCTTATACCCTTCTAGAAGAGTCTGATATTGATGATTTAAGACCTTTTCTAACACAGATTAAAAACAAACATATACAAGAGAAAAAGAGTGAAGCCTCTGCCTTTTTAAAGTCAATTCCAAATCCTCACCCTTATTTAGAAGATTCTGAAATTTTACAAGCCCTTAAAACCATGCCGCCTGAAACTGTTTTTGAGTACACCCCTTTAAGTGCTAAAACCTTAAGATCTATTTTTGCTCGAAGTTTTTCTACGCATCACCTTCAACTTATGGACAATAACCTCATCATGCACAAAGAGGCTATCTTTACTTATGAAGGGAATAATCTTCCTTATGAATCTGTTTCAGAAGTAGCATTAAATGATATCCTCCCTCGTTTATGGAGAGGCGAAGAGATTAATTTTGATGAAGACTTCTCACTTCATAACAAGATGGTTGAAGATACTTTTACAGATGAGCTAGAGGGCCTTATACAAGGGTGTGAAGCCTCTGCTACTATTTTAGACTATGAACGTAAAGATATTGTCTCTTTTGTAATGCAAGAACTTGAAGATAAGACCCCTGATCTTCATATCAGCCCAAAAGTAGGCAGACGGATTCTATTTCACTTTAACCAAAGTATTGAGGGGCTTAAATTAAAAAAACAGCGTGAAGCTCTTCTTGCTAGGACTATTCGTGATTTTAAAAACCTCTTTCCTACGGCAAGAGAACTCAAAAGAAAACTTATTTTTCATGTAGGACCCACCAATAGTGGTAAAACTTATCAGGCAATGAAAGCCCTTGAAAAAGCTGATACAGGTTATTATCTTGCACCTTTACGGCTTCTTGCTTTAGAGGGTTATGAAAACCTTAAAGCCGATGGTACAGCAGCTTCACTTATAACAGGTGAAGAGCAGATTGTAGATGAGTATGCTACACACATAAGTTCTACCATTGAGATGCTTAACTTTAATATTGATGTTGATGTTTGTGTTATTGATGAAGTACAGATGTTAAATGACAGAGACCGTGGATGGGCTTGGGCAAATGCTATTATTGGTGCCCCGGCTAAAGAGGTTTATATGACAGGTTCTCTTGATGCTCTTGAAGCCATTAAAGCCTTAGCTGAGTGGTTAGGTGAAAGCCTTGAAGTCATCTATTTTGAACGAAAGAATCCTCTAAATATCATGACTTATGCTACAAGTTTAAATCAGATTGAACCACAAACTGCTGTAATTGCCTTCTCTAGAAAAGATGTACTTCAACTCAAACAGCAACTCTCTAAAAACTACGAGGTCTCTGTTGTTTATGGAAACCTCTCTCCTGAGGTAAGACGCGAAGAAGCACGTCGTTTTAGAGATGGTGAGACAGAGGTTCTTGTTGCTACAGATGCCATCTCAATGGGACTCAATCTTCCTATTAAGACCATCTTATTTTCTAAGGATAATAAGTTTGATGGGGAACGTCGTCGTACCCTACAAGCTAATGAAGTTATCCAAATTGCAGGACGTGCGGGGCGTTATGGTTTACATGAAAATGGATTTGTGGGTGCACTTAGCCCTGCCATTTTAAAAACTGTTCAAGAGCAGTACCATAAAACTGTTTCTAGCATAAGTCTTCCCTTAAAGGTTATGGCTAATCTTGAGCATATTTTACTTGTAGGTAAAATTCTTGAGACTAAAAACCTTGAAGAAATTTTGCACTTTTTTATTAAACACATGACCTTTGATGGTCCTTTTAGAGTGGCAAATCTTGAATCTTTAATTGAGGTAGCACGTTATACTGACCAGTATGATTTAGACCTAAGTGCAAAGTATCATATGGCATGTGCACCACTGTCTACACAATCCCCTTATCTTGTTGAAGTCTTCTCTTCTTATGTTCAACATATGGAGTTTGAAAAACCTGTTGCTTATGAAGAGTCTAAACTTTATGGAGAGTATGCAGAGTCTATGGACACCCTTTTGCATATTGAAGACTTAGTCAAAGAAGTTTCTTTATACCTCTGGTTAAACTACCGCTTCCCTGAAATATTTTTTGAACCTGAAAAAGCAAGAAATGCACGTAAAAAACTTAATGATTACATAGAAAAGACTTTAAAAAATGCACAATTTGTTCCACGATGTCGTATCTGTACCAAACCTCTTGCCTTAGACTCTAAACATTCTATCTGTAATGCTTGTTTTAGACAAAAACGACATTTGGGTGATGACAAACAAGCCGGACGAAGACAAAAACCTAATGAGAACAGAAGAAGAAAAAGACGTGAGGATAAAACAGAGGGCAAAAAACGATATTAAGACCTATAAAAGACGCTTTTGATGGATTAGGTAAAAGCCTATCATCCGTAGGTTTAAGGGATTATATAAAAGGCTTCTTTCTTAGAAACTTTCTACTTGAGTAGGTCTTTATAATCAAAACGAGAAGGGTCTATATAAACCTTTCCTTCTCTACGGTAAACTCTCTCATCACGTCCAATAAGACGCTTAAATCGGTTTTTAATACGCAGACGTTTAGCCGGTTTATATGCCTTTAGTTTTAAAAATGCTTTTAGTCGTACGGGTTCACTCTTAATGGTTTCAACATCTACAATATCATCTGCAACACTGTCTACCTCTGTTTCAGCAATATTAGGTAAGAACTTTGAGGTAATGGTGTGAAGAACCTGCTTTAACTGCTCATCTCTTTGTTTATAAATCTGCTCAATCTTCTCTTTTTCAAGAATAAGCATCTTCTCTTTTTCATCACGAAGGCTTAAGTTACTCTTTTCTAACTCTTTTACCCTCTGTTTTAGTTCAGAGTTTTCTTCTTCTATGTAGGAATAGTATTTATCATCACTGCTTTTATTAGACACTGGTTCATCAATAAGCACAAGTTTTGTACCGTGTTCAATGACACAATCTAAACTTCCTCTTCGAATTCTATTATGAATAGCTTCTTTAGAAATTTTAAATTTTTGCGCCGCTTCATCTATTGTTAATTTCAAGTTTTATCCCCTTATTTATTCCCGCCTACCATTTTTACTAAACCATCAATAATACGTCTATCTAAATGCTCACCCATCTGGTCTTTCATGATTTTTATTGCAGTGAAACTACTCATAGCGTCTTTATAGGTGCGTTTTGTGGTTAAGGCATCAAAAACATCACAGACGGCAATAATACGTGCAAAAAGTGATATTTGATTACCCTTAAGTCCATCAGGATATCCATTCCCATCAAGTTTTTCATGATGTGAGCGAATTCCCGAAAGAATTCGCTTATCTGTAATTCCCATTTTCAAGGCAATATCATAACCTGCAGCAGGATGTTTTTTCATCTGCATACATTCATCATCTGTGAGTTTACCATTTTTATTGATTATTTCCCAATCAACCTTAGATTTTCCGAGGTCATGCAACATAGAAGACATACCTATATCTTCTAAATCTTTATCTTTTAAACCTATAAATTTTGCTAAAGAGAGGGTATATACACTCACATTAATAGAGTGGGTATGGGTATAATAATCATGTGCTGCAATCTGCATTATCGAAGCAATTGTAGACTCTTCTTGAAGGATAAGGCTTACAAAACCATCTACTATATCTTGGCTTTTTTCTATATTTCCTAAGGCATCAGGATTAGTAAAAAGTTCATCCATTACTTCAGAGGCTTTTTTGTATACAATAGAGGCTTTTTCAGTAAAGGCTATTTCAGAACTTGTAGCAATTGTTTGAAGATGACCTTGGGCATATTTTTGATAAGAGTCATACTCCTCTTCATCAATATAAAGATGTTCAATCTCACGCAGTTTAACCTTATTATCCCCATCAATCACTGTCTCACTTTGTAAGAAAAGAGACATTACCGTGTGCTCTACATTTGTCTCATACAAAGAGAACTCGATTTTCTGCCCTTCTGTAATAAGACGTTTATCTATAGCCTTGTAGCGTTTCTCTTTTTTCACCTTAAGTCCCCACTTCTATTTATCTAAAGTTTTCAAACACTAAAGGAGCATCCCACTCCATCCCTCGAATATGTTTCATCGCTTTTTGTAAGTCATCAAGATTTTTGCCCTTAACTCGAATATGGTCACCTTCTAAGGTAGCCGTAACCTTCATTTTTTGTGTTTTAATCTCAGTAACTATCTTTTTTGCCTCTTTAGACTCAATATAATCAACTATTTTAAAGACTTGACGACGGTCACCCCCTGAAGCATCAACAACTGTTGCCTCATCTAAAACCTTCGAACTGAGTTCACGTTTGAGTAGTCTAGCAATAACAATATCAACTAAGGCTTCAAGTTTATTATCACTTGAAGAGGTTAAGGTTAAGGTCTTTGCTTTTTCATTATAGTTAATTTCTGCCGTAATTCCCTTAAAGTCATAACGAGAGACTGTCTCTTTTTCTGCTTGTGCAATTGCATCTTTAAAATTTTGCATATTTATCTTCGCTGAGATATCAAATGCGTGTTCTTTTGCCATATTTCGTTTCCTATCATTTCTAATGGTTTTAGTATAGCAATTTATAACTTATAAATTGTTATTTCCTTACTAGAATGTGATATAATATTTTCTAATCACCTTTACTCGGAGAGTACTTTATGTTTACACGCATGTTAAAAAATGCCAGTATAAAACGGCGTATAAATTACCTTATTGTTTTTGTTGCTTTTACAATGATAGCGGCTTCAATTTCTATTTTTATTGTTTTAAGCAGTATCTCGTCCCAATACGAAAGCCTTCAAAAGCATTCAACAACAGGAGCGATTGAAACCTTACAAATTCAAAAAGAACTTAACTACATTTCACGTACGTCTAGAGATATTTTATTGGGTGGGAGTTATGATAAAAATATGCAAAAACTTGAAACACGCATTCAATCTATTCGTGACTCTTTTACAAAACTTTATGACACCGTTGACAACAGTCCCACTACAAAAGCTTTAGTTGAAGAGGCAGAAACATCTACACTTACCTTCCTTGACAACTCTTATAAAATGATGCAAAACCTTAGCCCTTCTGATATTAAAAATAAAATTTCTGAAAACTATACGGCCTATAAAACAGAACTAACTCCTTTTGCTAATGCTTCAAGAGATGCTTTTAATAAGGTTGTCAACCTAAAAGAAAACGAACTGCTTAGCGCAGCTGATGAGATGGATACAGAACTTCTCTTCTTTAAGTACTTTTTTCTTATTTCAGGTGTTTTTGTTGCATTAGCCTCAATTCTTTTTGCCTCAGTTATACGAAGCTCAATTACCACGGCACTTGCTAAATTTACTGAAATCATGGATAAGTCAGCTCATGGAGACTTTAGTGACTCCCATATTGATGAGTGTTCTCAAACAGAACTCGGACAGATGAATAAGGCATTAGAACAACTTATTCATCAAACTTCGTTTTTTATTGAAGAAATCAACACCTCTTTCACCAATGCTGCACAGGGTGATTTTTCTCGTTGCATCGCCAAGGAGGGAATGCATGGAGAGTTTATTGTTGCCATAGAAAATATTTGTGAAATCTTAGAAGAGATGAAAAATCAAGATGCTAAAAACCGTCGTGATGCACTTAATACACGTCTATCTTCTTTAAGTGGTAGTGTTATTAAAGGGCTTTCAGGTATTCAAAGTAACCTTCAAACCAATATTTCTGACCTTAAAGATGTTACCTCTGCAACAAAACACGCAGCAAATCAGTCTAATGAGAGTCGTGCAGATATTGAGATGATAGTAGCTGAGCTTCAGCAACTTATGGAACAGACTGATCATAATAATGAAGCCATTGTTTCTCTTGCAAATCAAGTCACCGACATTACCTCCGTTCTACAACTCATTACTGATATTGCAGATCAAACTAACTTACTTGCCCTTAATGCTGCTATCGAAGCGGCTAGAGCAGGTGAACATGGACGTGGTTTTGCTGTTGTTGTAGATGAGGTTAGAAAACTGGCTGAACGTACCCATAAGGCAACTTCTGAGATCTCGGTTTCAATTAAATCTCTTCAACAAGAGATGAATGATATTCAGAAAAGTTCAGAAACCATGAGTCAGGTAGTTGAGAGTTCAAGTACTAAAATCACTGAATTTGAGCGTACTATGAATGAGTTAAATGAAGGCTCAAATAGAATTGTTGATTACTCCTACAATATGGAAAACAGTTTCTTTGTTATCTTGGCAAAAATTGATCATATTGTTTATAAATCAAATGCTTATAATACAATTATTTCAGCCAAACCTCTTCTTAAAATTAGCGACCATACCGCCTGTCGTCTGGGTGCTTGGTACAAAGATGAGGGTAAACGTAGATTTTTTGAAACACCTTCTTATGCTAAGCTTGATATTCCCCATAAGGTTGTACATGAGAATGCCAATAAAAATGTAAGTTATATTAGTGATGGAATAGAAGATTCCCATGTTCCATTTGGAGATGAACTCGTTGAACGCTTTGAAAAAATGGAAGTGGCAAGTAATGAACTCTTTAATTTACTCGACAGTATGCTTGAAGAGTCAAAGAGTTAAAAACTTTTAACTCTAAAACAAACCGTGGAAGTTTACGGAGTAAATGTTTCCAGAAAACCTCCACCAAAACTCATTCCTGAACTAAAATTCGGGTCCATAAAACCCATTATTCCTGCCTTAGAACGTAACATAGCAATGTCTTGTTTTGGAGCAATGCCTTGAGGGCAAACAGGGACACACTCATTACATAAGGTGCAGTCCCAAATCCCATTTTCTTGAATACTCTCAATTTTCTCTTGCACATCATTTTCTCTTACATCACTCACATAACGCCAAGAACGGGTCAGAGCAAAAGGACCGATAAAATCCTCATTTGTTGCATACACAGGGCAGGCAGAAAAACATGAACCACATAAGATACAGTCACTTTGGACTTCATTCAGTGCAACTTGTTGCTCAGAAACTAAAATATTTTCACTATTTTCACTGCTCCATGCCTTTGCAATACGGGTAAACTTTAACATCTTTTGTGTATCTACAATTAAGTCTCTTACGACAGGAAGATTATTTTGTGGCTCAATCAAATCACCCTCAGATATCTTATATGAACATGCCAGTTCTTCTGTTTCATTAACACGAACACCACAAGAGCCACATACACCTGAACGACATCCTGCACTGTAACTTAGACTTGGATCTAATTTTATTTTAATATAATTGAGTGCATCTAAAAGCGTACTGTTTTCAAAAGGGAGGGAAAATTCCTGTATCTCCTGAAGATCTGTTTCAGAGTTATATCTCTTAATATTTATTTTCATCTTTTGTCCATTCTAATCACAATATTCTCTCTCTTGAGGTTCATCATCTTCTTTATCCCAGTTATCTTCAGGATTAAAAAAATCATCTTCACCTTCTCTCTCATCCTCAGGTAACTCTTCAAGAACCAACTCCGTCTTACGCTCACCTGACATCTCTATACTATAAAGTCTATACATAAATCAGCCTCCTCTTTCCAAACAATTGTATGCCCTGCAAAATTTTTATCATCTCTACTTTGAATATCTTCACGAAAATGTGCACCTCGACTCTCTTTACGCGTTAATGCACCTTTTAAAATAATTTCAGCAAGTTCAAGGCTATTGCTAAATTCTATAAACTCCACTAAGTTTGTATTATAAATCTTTGACCTGTCCACAGGTCCCATTTGAGAAAGATGCACTTTCGCATAATTGACTTTTTTCAAAAGAGTCTCTAACCCTTCTTGGTCACGTTTAATTCCTGCCTGTTCATAAAAATTTCGCCCTACAAGCGCGCGTTGTTCATAAAATTCTATCTCATGCGTAAAGTTCATAACATCTTCTAGTCTTTGAATATCAACTTCAAGCTGTTTAGAGTTCTCCTCTTTTACTTCAAAGTCTTTGCATTCAAAGCAGCATTTTTACCCGCTTCTTTTCCAAAAACAATCAGTTCTAAAAGAGAGTTACCCCCTAAACGATTGGCACCATGAACCTTATGGTTAGCTACTTCACCAACTGCGTAAAGCCCTTGAATACAGGTCATTGACTCAGCACTTACCTCAATACCTCCCATGGTGTAATGCGCAACTGGTTTAATGGGAATAAGCTCAACAACAGGGTCAATACTCTCGTAAATCATTGCAAGTTTTCTCTCTTGAGGAAGTTCATGGTCAATAAAGGCTTCGCCTAAATGACGAATATCTAAAAAGACTTCGCCTCCTCTTTAAATCTCATCTGCAATCGCACGAGCAACAACATCTCTTGCTGCTAATTCATCTGTAAAACGCTCTTTTTTTGCATTAAGCAGATAACCACCTGCTCCACGAGCAGATTCAGAAATTAAAATTGCTGAGTTTTTCAGTGCGGTAGGATGAAACTGCACAAACTCCATATCTGAAAGTCTTGCTCCTGCTCGTAAGGCGGCGGCAATACCATCTCCTGTTGAAGCCGTTGAGTTCGTAGTAAAACCATGATAAACTTGAGAATAACCTCCCGTCGCCACAATAACAGACCTTGCTCTTAACTCTTGAACCTCACCACTTTTAAGACTTAAAAAAGTAGCTCCAAGAACCTTTTTATCTTCTACTATGTAGTTTAATAAGAGATACTCGTTGATAAAGTCTATCCCCATCTTAGAAGCTCTATCATAAAGCGTATGTAAAATTTTAAGCCCCGTATAGTCTTGTGCATAACAGGCACGAATACCTGAGGCACCACCTAAACGACGTTGAGCAATCTTACCCTCAGCTGTTCGAGAAAAAGGAAGCCCAAGACGATCTAACCATTCTACTGCCTCCTGAGCTTCTTCACATAACTTAGTAATCGCCTCTTCATCGGCTAAACCTTGAGAAGATTTCAAGGTATCTTTAATATGTGCTTCTACACTATCTTCTTCAACATTTCCAAGGCTCGCATTAATGCCACCTTGAGCCATAGAGGTCTGCGCACGGGTAGCAAAAGCCTTGCTAACCACCTTAACATTTGCACCCGCTTCTTTTGCCGAAATTGCAGCAACAAGACCTGCCCCACCTGAGCCAATTACTAATACATCTATCATTTTTTGCCTTTGCGAAATTCTACACTAGCTATACCTAAAAAATACTATAACAAAATGCTTACAATAAAAATTTTAATCTTTCTCCAAAGTCCTCATCTTAATACTTGGCTTTTACAGTCGTTGTTCTCTTGTATTTGCTATACTACATACAAAATACAAGATAAAGGAAAATATATGCATAATAAAAGCCCCATAAACTTACAGCAACTTTTTGAAGAGGTATTAGGAAAGAAAGTCAAAGACTTAAACTTACCCCCTCCAAGTTTTAGTATTATGAAAACTACAATCATTGACTTTAATATAGAGAATAAATCATTAATCACAAAGATACCTGTTCTAGAGTCTTGGTTGAATCCTTACTCAAGTATGCAAGGAGGTATGATAGTTGGTGCCATTGACAATGCCATCGGTCCATTAAGTTTACTTGTAGGTCCATTCAATGTAACTCGAAAAATAGAAACAGAATATATTAAACCTATTACTTTGTCTACTAAATATATCTATATCATTGCTAAACTTGTTGAACAAAGTGGGAAACGAATGTTTTTTGAAGCAAAGATTGTAGATGAATTCAAAAAAGTGTATGTTAAGGCAAAGGCTACCCACTGGATAATAAAAAAGTCAATTAGCTAAGTCAATAAAATAAGAAGTTATTGTGTTAAACAAATCTTACTGAAGTATAAAAATAATGAGATAATAACGGGCAATACGTAAAGAAAAAGCAATCAAGATAAAATAAAAAATATTAAGCCTTATAAGCCCTGAAGCAATGCTTATAGGGTCACCTATAATAGGAAGAGGCGATAAGAGAAGGGCAAAATAACCATACTTATGCGAAAAGGCATAGGCTTTTTTGCCTACCTTAGACTTCTTGATCTTCTCATGCATAAGAGTGTAGAGAAAATACCCCAAAAAGTAATTCAATAAAACAGCTAAACAGTTTCCAAAAGAAGCGTAAAATAGAGCATCTTGTGGATTCATCCCAAATTCAAGTGCTCCGATAAGAGCTAACTCAGAAGAAAAAGGCAAGAGTGTAGCGGCTAAAAAAGCCGAAAGAAAAAGCCCAAAGGGACCAAATTCATCTATAATGATTTAATATTCTCAATTACAGAAGTTATCAGTTTATCTCGGGCTTCTACTGAAGTCCACGCAATATGTGGCGTGATATAAAGGCGATCTTTAGATTTAATATTTTTAAGAGGATTATCTTGTCTCATAGGCTCAATTTCAAGCACATCTAAACCTACATAAATAGGTTTTGCATCTAAGATATACGAAAGTGCCTTTTCATCTACAATACCACCCCGTCCAAGATTAAGTAAAATAGCACCATCTTTCATCATTAAAAATTCAGAGTGTGCAATTAAGCCTTGTGTTGAAGCATTTAAAGGGGCATGAATGGAGATAACATCAGACTTTTCCAAAATATTTGAAATGGTCTCTTTATTAAAGTCAGCATTATCATTCTTTCCTGAGGTTGAGTAGTAAGAGACTTCAGCGCCAAAGGCTTTAGCGATGTTTGCCACACCCTTTCCAATCTCACCTAAACCAATAATTCCCCATTTTTTACCCTTAAGTTCAAAAAAGGGTTCTTTAACATGGGTAAATAGTTTAGACTCTGTCCATGAGCCGTCTTTAACATACTCATCATAATACTTAGAATGCCCCATCAGGTAAAACAGCATTGAAAAGGTGTGTTGAATCACTGAGTCTGTTGAGTATCCTGCTACATTTTTTACCCTTATGTTGTGAGCTTCTGCCCCAGCTAAATCTACATTATTCATACCTGTTGCCACGACACAGATTAGCTTCAAGTTTTTACACTCACGCATCATCGTTTCTGTTATAATAACCTTGTTAGTCACAATAACATCTGCATCCATGATTCGCTCTAAGGTCTGCTCTGGACTTGTTGTTTCATAATTGATAGTCTCACCTAATGCCTCAAAACCGTCTAAAGAAGTTGCCCCAAAGGTTAGGCTATCTAATAAAACTATTTTCATTAGGCGTCTTTAATTTTTGTAATTAAAGTTTTAGCTTTTTCAAGAGCTTTTTCAACCTCATCAAACACAAGCGCTACTGCCATTCTACGTCCTACATGTGATTCAGGTTTTCCAAAGACCCTTACAAATGAATTCTCTGTAAATACAGAATCATCAACATCAACAGAAGGTGCATACGAATCTTTTTGAGACTTAAAGGCTGCCGAAGCACCATCTCCATAAAAAGTAAATCCTAAAGGAAGCCCAAGAACTGCTCTTAAGTGAAGGGCAAATTCAGACTGAGATTGAGTAATCAGAGTAACCATTCCCGTATCATGGGGGCGAGGGCTCACTTCTGAGAAATAGACCTCATCTCCTTTAATAAAAAGCTCAACACCGAAAAGCCCACGACCGCCAAGACCATCTGTAATTGTTTTTGCCATAGCCTGTGAGCGTTCTTTGGCTAAGGCTGTCATTTGAGCCGGTTGCCAAGAGTAGATATAATCCCCATCTTTTTGCTGATGACCAATAGGTTCACAAAAGGCAGTCTCTTTTCCATTTCTAACAGTAAGCATAGTAATCTCATAATCAAAATCTACAAAGGCTTCAACAATTAACTCACTCGCATCACCGCGAGCCTCTTTTGCCAGCTCCCATGACTGATCTAAGTCCGCCGCCGACTTCATAACACTTTGTCCATGCCCTGAAGACGACATTACCGGTTTAATAACACAAGGAAAACCCATACGCCCAGCAGCAGCACCCATCTCTTCTTTTGTTTTTACAAACTCATAAGGACCTGTTTTAAGCCCAAGTTCTTCTGCTGCAAACTGACGAATATTCTTACGATTCATTGTTTATTGACCGCATCTGCATTAGGAATAATATTAAAACCCTCTTTTTCTGCTGCAAATAAAGAGGAGATAGAGATAGCCTCAACCTCAGGAAGGATAAAATCGGGTTTTTCTTGACGAATAATTTCTAGCACAGCTTCTTCATTTTGCATATCCACCACATGGGCTCTATTCGCAACAAGATGCGCCGGGGCATCTGCATACTTATCAAGAGCAATCACCTCAAGACCTAGGCGTTGTGCTTCAATAGCCACCTCTTTACCAAGCTCACCTGAACCTAACAACATGATTTTTTTACTATTACTTTTTAATGGAGAAGAAAACTGCATAATTATCCTTAGTCACTAACCTCAAAGAAGGTCAATTTATATTGGCGACATTTTAGCGTATATGGACTAAATTTTGCTAGTATTAGCTTATGAAATTGATCACTTTTTTACTTCTTTTGTCTTTTGGACTCTGGGCTTCAAATATGTCACTTAGTCCTTATAATACAGAAATCTTTATCTCCATTAAAGAGAAACAAAAAAGAGACAAAGCGATTAAAGCCCTAAAAAGTGATGAACAAAAAGCCCAACTTAAGGCTTTTTACAAACGTCAAGATGAACTCAAACAACAGCGCCGTGAAGCAAAAAAAGAGCGTTTTCGTTTAGCCAAAGAGAAACAAGAAAAGATTAAGCACAAAAAGATGCGGCTACACGCAGACAAATTGAAGCTAACCTTCGAATAAAAGAGCAAGAAAAAAAGTATAAACAACAAATTCACATGGATTTTCAAAAGAAACAAAAAAACTTCTAGACAATAAAAAGAGCTCTAACCGTACAAGATAATGAAGATTCTAGTCTAATTCTTACCCCAGAACAAGCCGATATTAGCATTAATAACCCTGATGATATTGATACAGAAATCGCAAACATCAATCGTCTTCGCTACATTTTACTTTACTCTGCACGAACTCCTGCGTTGATGAAGGAGTATATTCGTTATCTTGATGCGCTCAATACAAACTATAATATCGACCTAGTCTTTGCCTACCGGGCAATAGCACAAGCAGAACTTGATTCCAGTACTCTTGGGGGAGGGGGAAAATATGATCTTAGCATGCGTTACCGCCCTCGTAAAGAGACACACTTCGCACTTAAACTTGAGGGGCAACATCAGGTAGGACAGTACAACTCACTAGAGTTTAAAGATGAATTTGGTGCATTAACATCCACCTCTGCTTGTTATCAAAAAGAGAGTCTTTACCTCTCTCAACTCTGGATGCAACACAGCCAAGGTGATTTTGTTTTACGTGCAGGAAAAATAGATTCTTCAAGTTTTATTGATTCTCACCTCTTTAAAAGTAATAGCCGTTTCTTTTTTAATGGCACTTTCTCTTCCAGTTCTTATAATTCTTACCCCTCTAATGGGATTGGTTTTGCAGGTAAATATGAAAAGCAGACTTACTACATCACAGCAGAAATCACTGATTCCAATGGGGTTAAGGATGAAATTAATGATGATTTTTTTACAAAAAAAGAGTTCTACTCTGCCCTAGAATTTGGAATTACACCTAAGAATGGAAGCAAATACCATCTTACTCTTTGGAACAGGGATTCAAGTAAAACAAAGGCTACCGCATCAAAAGGTCTTATCACTTCTGTAGTTCAAGCCCTTGATGCAGACACCCACCTTATTCTTAGGGCTGCCTTTTCTGAGCATGCAACCGCTACTCACTACGCTTCTGTAGGTTTAGGTAAGTTTTCTCTTTTTAAAGAGCATGATATCTCAGGGATTTCCCTTGGCACCTTACTCCCTGAGGATAAACAAGACAGAGTCCAAACTGCAATAGAGAGTTTTTACCGTATTGACCCCCTTCCAGGAGTTCAACTTTCTGCAGACTTACAAATCATTTATCACCCTTCACAAGGAAGACAAACATGGGCTCTTTTACCCGATTTACGCCTAAGGGTACTCTTTTAAGAAAGAGGGTCTTTTCCTAAAACAATAATTGCCTTATGCATCCCATCTTCTCTTCTTAAATTAAGAAAAATTCGTGTTCCACTTTTTTCTCTTAAAAGTTTTCGTATCTGAAAAAGTGAAACCTTTTTACCATTTACATAGATAATCTCATCTCCTGCTCTAAGCCCCTTTATCTCTGCGCCTTTTAAGGGTTTAATACTAAATACTATGAGTTTACCCTCTTCTAAAACTACACGAATTCCTGACTTATCTAACTCTTCAAAGGCAGCATAATCTTTATGATGTTTTAGATAAAGCATATTAAAGGGAAAATCAAAAACCACATCATGTCGTCTAAAAAATGCCAAACCTAAGGCATTTTGTTTTGAAGTCTGCATTACGATATTAGGATAAAGTACATTTGCAAAACGAAAAGTATTTAAACGAAACTCTTCACTATCAGAAAGAGAACTGACGGTCACTACTTTTTGATTATGTGTCTTTTTTATTAGACCTATTTTTTTTAAAAACTTTACATTTTGTTTAATAAGCCGACCGCTTCCATTATCACCAATATCAAGATCAAAAATGGTAGTAAGACTTCCTAAGTTAACCTGAACCTGAGGGATACGTGCAGAAGACCAAAAAATTGGTGCTCGTGAACTAAAGTCCCCCATATAAGGTTCATCTCCAAAATAAGCACGTACCTGACCTTTAGTAAAATCAATCTCCCAACGAAACTGATGTAAAAAAGAGCTTCCTAAAATACCGCAAAACTTCTCCCCACTAAAACGCCACAAAGATTGAAGGTCTGCTAACATATAGGGGTATCTGTTTTTAACCTGAAGTCGTCCAAGTTTTAAAGGTACTGCCTTAAACATCTCGAGTTTAATCTCTCCATTAGGCGTAACAATACTGTCCCCTGCAAACTTAATACCCGTACGTGCTTGAACCTGTTTTGTACTTAATGGTTCGGAGAGAAGGTATCTAAAATGTTCATCTAAAACAACAAAACTTGTCCCCGTGTCAAAAAGAAATTTACACACCTTTCCATCAATCTCTACAGGAAGAAAAAGCCCTGTTGTTTCTGTTTCAAAATCATACTGATAAATGGGTCTTTCTTGAGCAAAAACAAGACACACATAAAAAAAGATTAAAAAAAGAAACCTCATTCAGTTACATTTTTATCATCAGAGACACAGTTTTCAAACTTATTACTAAACTCACAAGGCATTTCAGAAAAATTTTCAATTAAATACAGAAGATCATGAATACCTTTTTTCTTAATCACACGTTTTTTCTTATAATTTTCAACACAATAATCACACCCTAGAATTTCTGAACAGTCAAAAGAGTCACTAATAGTAATCACATGCTGAGTATGGTTATGCTCTAAAATCTTTTGAAGTGCTTTTAGTCCAATATCTATACTAAAATCAATAAGAACAAGTTCAGGTTTATGGGTCTTATAATATATCATTGTATCGTCAAGTTTATCCGTTAAATATACCTGATGATGTGCCATCTGTTCTAATAATCCCAAACGAATCGAGTTTTGCATCGATTTATTGTCTATAAATAATAGCTTCATACTCTAATTATAACCATATTTATACATATATTTAAACACCATTTCATTTAATGTTGTGCTTGCACAAACTTATTATAATGCCCCTGTTCTTTCATCAAAGTTTCTGGTTTTCCCTCTTCAACAATTTCACCCTCTTTCATGACATAAATATAATCAGAATTTTGAACCGTACTGAGTCTGTGGGCGATAGTAATAATCGTACGCTCATGTAAAAACTCTTGTAAGGCATCAAACAGATCACTCTCTGTATGCACATCAAGTGCTGAAGTTGACTCATCAAAAATCACAATAGAAGGTTTGGAGAGTATCATTCTTGCAATACTCAGTCTCTGCTTCTGCCCACCTGAAAGTCGAACACCATCTTTACCGACAATAGAATCTAAACCTGAGGGCATATCTTGGATAAAATGAGAAAGTTGTGCAATTTCAAGTGCATTATAAATCTCTTCATCCTTATAATCATCTCCCATGGTAAGATTAAACCTAAGGGTGTCATTAAATAAAACAGGTGGCTGTAGCACTACAAAAAGATTTTTTCTAAGCGTCTGTAGACCAATATCACACAAAGCCGTCTCATTAAAATAAAGCTTTCCTTTTTTAAGAGGGTAAAAACCAGAAAGCAACTTCGCTAAGGTCGTTTTTCCACTTCCACTGGGTCCAATAAGAGCGACTTTTGAGCCTGCTTTTATAGAAATGTTAATATTTTTCAATATGACTTGAGATTCACGGTAAGAAAAACTTAGATTTTGGGCTTTAATAGAAGCACTCTTATTATGGAAGGGGTTGATGCTATTTTGACAATGAGGTTCATGCTCCAAGTCAAAAAGTTTATTTAAACGATTTATTGCTGCCGATGCGTTTGAGTAAGCATATTGCAAAGACAAAAGGTCTTGAATAGGTGTCATCATAAACCACAAATAACCAAAAAGTGCAAACATCAGACCAATACTTAAGTCAGAAGAGAGCACCAGAACAATACCTAAGGTTCTAAAAATCTCAAAAACAGACAAAAACAGAGTAAAAGAGAAACGTTCTGCTGCAAAACTCTTTTTACCAAAACGTGCGGTTTCATCTCTTAAGGTTTTTGCATCATCAATGCTCTTTTTAATAAATTCATTTTCTTTAGAAGAAGCACGAATCTGCCCAAAAAGGTCTAAGGTCTCAATAAGAGAGTTTTGAAACTTTGAAATAGCCGCATTTTCTTCTTTCTTAAATACAGAAACACGTCGCGCGATTAACTGGGTTAAAATCACAACTGCAGGATGAAGAACCAAGATTAACAGCCCTAACTTCCACTCAATCATTAAAAGAACAATGGCTACGCCAATCAAAGTTAAAACAGAAACAATAGAGCGTTAAAGTGCGGAACCAATAAATCCTTCTAGGGTCTGCATATCACTAACTAATTTAGAAGAAACCTCTCCTGAACCTAGAGTTTCGTACTCATTCATTGAGACAGACTTTAAATGAAGTAGAAGTTTTTTACGAAGGGTAAAGGTAATATCTTGAGCAATCTCTGTAAAAGCATAATGTGCAAAAACAGAAGAGATAAAAAAACCAAATCGTAAGACAATAGTCACACACAGGGTTAAAAATATATACCCCAGAGGGCTATACTTTCCAAAAGTGTTGTAAGTGTTGCTAACAGCCCCCCCGGTTGTTTTAAAATTACCTCATCAATTAAAAGGGGTATAAGTAGGGGAACAGGGATACTAATAAGGGTTGCTACAAGAGCAATAAGGTTGGCTTTAATTAGTTTCTTTTTATGTTTTAAAACCAGTTTATATAAGAGCTTAAATGAAATAGTTTGCATGCGCATATAATAGTCTTTTTTTTTAAATCTTTTCTAAAAGAGAAACCGTTATACTAAATAAAAATAGCTCTTTGGAGCAAAGGATATTTATGAATCAGCGTTCCAAGCTTCTTCTGCTCCTCTTTATAGGGCTTATGATTCCTCCAGGAATGTGGCTGTTTATTCTTTATTATACAGAGGTGTTTAATCTTTCTGAACTGATTTCTATTGTCTTATCTCTCCCTATGATTGGCTATATTATCTTTGTTACTGCTGGAGTAATGTACTTTTTTAATACACATCTTTTACGCATTGAAGCTGCTGTGATTGCTAAAAAAAGTTCTGTGGCTGCAGATAAATCTCTTGCAAACTTACCTGCACAACTCTTAATCACACAGTTTTTATACAGCACCATTGGTCCCTCTGTTGTTCTTTCAGGGCTGGGCTTTGTCACCAGTGAAAAATTTTGGTTAGCACAATTGCTTGCCATTCCTCTTGTATTACTATTTATTATCCCCGTATTTATCTCTTTTGTTATTAGCTTAGAGACCTATACTAAAGACCTTATACTCTCCCAAGAATACCCATTTATTTCTTTTGGTAAAAAGATGATTGCTGCTATTTTCACAACAGGTTTGGGGAATATTATCTTATTAATACTCTTCAATATTACTATCTCCATTACCCTTGAGAACCTTAGTCTTAGTGACCTTATCTTCAAAAATACCTTTATTGGAACCTTAGGGCTTATCATCTCTATCATTAATATCTATCTTCTTGTACAGCAATCAACCAATACCATTACAAGCATCACTGATTCTGTTTCAAAAGATCAAAATGATTTATCTAAGGTACTGCATGTTAATAGTCGAGATGAAACAGGAATCATGGCACGTAGTATTAATGAGTTTATTCAAGAAATTTCTACTGCCATTATGAGCGCAAAAAGTATCTCTACAACAAATCAACAAAGCGCCCAGAGTATGCACACTATTTTTGAGCAGATTAAAAACCGTGTTAATGAAGAGTTTAATATTGTTAATACTACCACCGAACAAGCCCGTTGCATTCAAAATATTGTTAATGCCTCAATTTTAGACTTTAATAACACCAAAGAAAATATGCAAAATGCTAGTGAGCAACTTAATAATGCCAAAAATGAGATTCACACCTTAATACATAGTGTGAATGAGAGTGTTGAACTTGAAAATGATATGAATACTAAACTTGAACAGCTCTCTAGTGAAGCAGAACAGGTAAAAGATGTATTAGTGATTATTAGTGATATTGCCGATCAGACCAACTTACTTGCACTTAATGCAGCTATAGAAGCCGCGCGTGCAGGTGAGCATGGACGAGGCTTTGCTGTGGTTGCTGATGAAGTACGTAAATTAGCAGAACGAACACAAAAAAGCTTAAGTGAAATTAATGCGACCATTAATGTTATTGTTAAGTCCATTATGGATGCCAGTGAGCAGATGAAAAACAATACTAAAAATATTGAAGCACTTTCAAGTATCTCTTATAATGTTGAAAACAATATTAATAATACGGTTGATACCATGATAACCACCAACGCCTTAACCCAAAAGAGTGTAGAAAATTCTCAGCAAATTTCCCTACACAGTACTAACATGCTCTCTCAGGTTGAGACACTCAACACCCTCTCTTCTGCCAATAATATTAGCATGCAAGAACTCTCAAATATCACAACTAAACTCAATAATGCTGCAAATGAACTCCATAAAAAGCTAAATCATTTTAAGACTTGAGCAATTTTGTTAACTTTTATGTATTTTTGTACATTTGTATATTTACTTAAGTTTAAAAATTATTAATCTCTTAAAACCCACTCCTACATGGTCTTTTAAAGAAAATCTTACTTTTATATTCATAATTTTTTCTTATTTAAGATTTGACTTGTTTAATATTCATTTAATATTTATTTCCTTTTAGTTATGTATTTACTTTTAAACTGCTCTCATCAAAAAAAGGAAATACAATGAATTTAAAACATTTACGCCCATGGTTTTGGGTGCAACACTTTTAGTTTCTCAAGTCAATGCAGATATGACTGAGCAGATTTTAGCTGAGATAGCAAGCGGTGAACGCAGTATTCGTCCAGAAATACAATCACTTAAAACCGTTGCTATTCCTGAACCAACTGATTTGGCACTGTATGTTAAAGATAAAGAAAAAGCTATTGCTCTTGGTAAGGCATTATTTTGGGATATGCAATTAGGTAGTGATGGGAAAATGGCATGTGCAAGTTGTCACTTTAATGCGGGTGCAGATAGCCGTGCAAAAAATCAAATCAACCCTGGTTTTTTACAAGCAAACCAAGATGGAACTTCAAACTACAGTAATGTATTTGATGCACAAAAAGGTCCCAATTACCACTTAAGTACAGAAGACTTTCCTCGTCATACTAAGTCAGATCCACTTCTTTTTATATCTGACATTGTACGGGACAGTGATGATGTAGTTGGTTCACAAGGGGTTCATTACACCTTGGCTACTGAAGATGGTGATGTTATTATGACCGATCCTGATGGATTTGAAGTTGATGGAGCTAATACACGTCGTGTCTCTCCTCGTAATACTCCAAGTGTTGTAAATGCTGTATTTAATCATCGTCAATTTTGGGATGGACGTGCAAGTAATCACTTTAATGGTAAAAATCATCTTGGTGATGCTGATCAAGAAGCTATTGTATATGAAATTATTGATGGTAACTTAGAAGGTGTTCATGTGAGTATTGATAACTCATCTCTAGCTTCTCAAGCAACAGGACCAATCTTAAGTAGTATTGAAATGTCTGCCGATGGTAGAACATGGACAGATGTTGGTACAGATATCCTGAGTACTGAGACAACACAAGACACAACTGATGAGAGTGGTAGTACTGAAACAACAAGTACAACATCTGGTGGTAAAGGTCGTGGAGCTAATACTAATGGACATGGTTATCATGGTGGCCAAGAGAGTACAACTTCAAAAGGCATGGGATACGGTGCGCGTTATGGTGCACGTATCAATCAAATCTTAAGTACTAATCCTTTAGCCTTACAAGCGGTTGACCCTACTGATAGTGTTTTAGGTGAACTGGCTGATACTCGTGATGGTCAAGGGCTAAAAGTACCAAGTTATTCACAAATGATTCAAAGTGCATTTAATCCACAATGGTGGAATTCAACAGAAGAGATTGTTATTGCAGATGATGACACAGTACATACACAAATGGAGATGAACTTCTCACTCTTTTTTGGATTAGCTGTACAGTTATATGAAGCAACTCTAGTATCTGATAACACTCGTGTAGATCAGTACTTAGAAGGTAACAAAGATGCTCTTACAGAACAAGAAATTGTTGGTTTTCACTTAGCTGACGCAGAAGGTCGTTGTCTTAACTGTCATGGTGGTAGTGAAATGACTTTTGCATCTGTAAGTCGTATCAACTCACAAGGGCTTACACGTAACCGTAAAGGAGACTTAATTGATGAAGGCTTTAACAACATTGGGGTACGTCCAACTCTTGAAGATTTAGGTATTGGTGAGGTTGATCCTTTTGGAAATGCACTGGGATATGCTCGTCAAACACACCAAGGTTTATATGATAATCCAAATATTGATGGTATTGATGAAGAACTGAATGCTGATTTAGCTAATGATGGTGCTTTTAAAATTCCAGGTCTTAGAAATATCGCATTAACAGCACCATATTTCCATAATGGTGGTGAAAATACACTTGAAGATGTTATTGATTTTTACTTCCGTGGTGGTAACTTCAGAACATTTGACTTAGAAAATAGCCATCCTATTATTGGGTACACAGTAAATAGAGATCAAGAGTCTCCAATTACAGGGCTTGGTATCTTAACAGGTGACTTATTAAATTCTGGTCCAGGCTTAGATGCAGCAGATAAAGCAAGTCTTGTTGCTTTCTTAAAAGCATTAACTGATGATCGTGTACTTTATCGTAAAGCACCATTTGATCATCCTCAACTTTTTGTTCCTTCTGGGCATGTTGGTGATACACAATCTGTAGAAGTAGATGCAGATGGACAGGCTCTAGACATTTTTGTTGAGATTCCTGCTGTTGGTGCTGCAGGTGGTGCACCACTTCCAACATTTAACGAAAACCTAGCACAATAACCTTAGGTATTTCAAGCCCTCTTGGGCTTGAATGTCCTTAGCTCTCTCTTTTCTAAAAAAACCTCTATTTACCTCTTCCAAAGACACAAGAAGATATACTCTTTTTATGATAGCCCAAGACTCCATAGAAGCCCTAAAAACTCGACTTGATGTTGTTGATGTTGTTAGTAATTATATTGAACTCAAAAAAGCCGGTGTAAACTACAAAGCGCCTTGCCCTTTTCATGATGAGAAGAGCCCCTCTTTTGTAGTCAGTCCTCAAAAACAGATATACCACTGTTTTGGCTGTGGTGTTACCGGAGATTCGATTCGTTTTGTAATGGAGTATGAAAAACTTAATTATCCTGAGGCTATTGAAAAACTTGCAGGAGATTACAACTTCTCTTTGCAATACACTCAAGGTGGGCAGAAAAAAACAGACACCCGTCTGATGGAAAAACTTAATGACTGGTATAAAACACTTTTAGACTCCAACCAAACGGCAAAAAACTACCTTAATGAAAGAGGAATTTTTGAGTCTTCAGTTGAAAAATTTGGTATCGGTTACGCTCCCACTTCTCAACAAACCATTACCTATCTTAAAAGTCACATGTTTGATATTAAAGAAGGAATCGAACTCGGTGTTTTAGGCCAGGGTGAAAATAATATATATGCCCGTTTTATTGAACGTATTACCTTTCCTATTCATGCACAAAATGGAAGTATGGTTGGTTTTGGTGGACGAACAATTACCGGGCATCAAGCCAAATATGTTAACTCTCCTCAAACTAAAATTTTTAATAAATCTAGACTTTTGTATGCTTATCATCATGCTAAAGAAGCCATTTACAAACATAAAGAGATGATTGTAACAGAGGGTTATTTAGATGTTGTTATGCTTCATCAAGCTGGTTTTACTAATGCCGTAGCAACCCTAGGAACAGCCCTTACGGCTGAGCACCTTCCTCTTTTACGAAAAGGGGAGCCTAAAATTATTATGGCTTATGATGGTGATAATGCTGGTTTGAATGCTGCACTTAAGGCATCTAAACTTCTTTCAGCCGCAGGCATAGATGGCGGTGTTGTTATTTTTGGCGAGGGTCTTGACCCTGCAGATATGGTAAAAAACACTCAGCTTGAAGAGTTGAACAATCTATTACGTCATCCCAAGCCCCTTATTGAATTTGTTTTAGAACAAAGTGTACATACCTTTGATATGAATAATCCAAAATCAAAAGAAGAGGCTTTGCATTCAGGTATTGCTTATTTAAAAACACTTACCCCCTTATTACAAGAGGAGTACAGACCTTATCTTGCCGCTTTATTAAATGTCAACAAAGCCATAGTAAGACTACAAAGAACACCTACAAACCAACAAATCCCGACACTTTCTCCAGTATTAGCAAGAGAAGACATTTGGGAATTAAGCCTTGTCAAAACCATGTTAGAAATGCCTTCTATCATTGAAAATATTTTAGACTACCTTGATGCTTCACAACTACGGTATCATGCCCAAGAGTTTGTCTTAGCACTTCAATCACAAACACAACATCCTATGCTTATAAAACTTATTTTAAACGACTCCATAAAAGCCTTTAAGGAAGAGGATTTAAAAAATGAGATGCTTTTTTTCTTACGAAAATATTACACGCAAGAGCTTAAAAAGATTAGAAACTTTAATGATATCCCTTTTGATAAAAAAGCCTTTTTAATTCGTCAATTTACAGAGAAAGTCAACCAATTAAAACGGGGAGAGCTTGTCCCTTTTTCTAACTAAACGGTAAGAAGAAGTCTAGTAAACGATTTTTAAACAATAGATAATTTATAATGCTGTTCAAGTGAGTCTTTGTTAACTTGGAAAAGAACAACCTTAAATAAAAAAATAATTATTTTATTACTTTACACCGTTATCCCCTTAACCGTCCCAAGAGAAAAGACTCACTTAATCACTAAATCTTATCCTTCTCTAACCCAAGTTCTACTATACTTGCAGATAATTTATTAGGAAACTTACTTATAGGCATTTCTGAGACACCCTATATTTACTTAGAGGTGTCCTTTACATAAGTTCACGTACCTTACCAGGAAAAACAATGAAAGCAATAGCCCTTTTTAGTGGTGGATTAGATTCTACCTTAGCCATAAAAATGATTATCGATCAAGGCATAGAAGTTTTAGCCGTTAATATTAATACAGGTTTTGGTTCTACAAAAGATAGACTTGAGCATATGCAAAACATGTGTTCACAAGTCGGAGCCGAACTCAAAATTATTGATATTCAAAGTGAATATCTTCAAGATGTTCTTTTTGACCCTAAACATGGGTATGGAAAAAACTTTAATCCTTGTATCGACTGTCATGCAAAAATGTTTGCTGTGGCAAAACGCATTATGGAAGCCGAAGGGGCTAGTTTTTTAATCTCAGGGGAGGTTATGGGTCAACGTCCAATGTCTCAAAACAAAGATGCTATGCAAATGGTACTTAATGATAGTAGCTGTAAAGGGCTTTTACTTCGTCCTCTTTACGCTAAACATTTAGAGCCAACCTTAGCTGAAACAGAAGGTTGGGTAGATAGAGAGAAACTCGGTTCTGTTCATGGTCGAAGTCGAGATGAGCAGATGAAGATGGTTGAAGAATACAATCTTACTGATTTTGAAAGCCCTGGCGGTGGATGTCTTTTAACGGATGAAAATTTTGCTAAAAAAATGTTTGACTTTATTAAGTATGACACCTTTGAAATTGCTGACATTCCTGTCATTAAAAATGGTCGTCAACTTCGTCTTCCTGATGGGGCAAAACTTGTCGTAGGAAGAAACCAAGAAGATAATAAAGAGTTAGAAGCCGTTGAAAATAAAAAGTATATCCATATTAAAACAAATGGTATGCCAGGACCACATTCTCTTCTTTCACGAAATGCGAGCCAAAAAGACAGAGAGCTTGCTACCCGTTTGATTATCACCTATTCTAAGTCAAAACCCGAAGAAACATATGAGCTTTTATATGAAGATGAAGCTGTCACAGGGCAAGCCTTTGACTCTAAGGCAGAGGCTCAAAAATACTTCGTAGTATAAGTATTTATTAAGCCATCTCTAAAAAATTTCATTGTACACTCAAACATAATTAAAAATCTTTTTACCTAGATTAAAAAGGAACTAACATGGGTGTACACTTCTCTTTTTACAATTTCACAGGGCTTATTGACTTACAAATGGGTATCGTTGAAAGACTTAATGACACTAGACATGAAGCTTTTACTATCTTATACTGTGACTTTTCTGATATTGATAAAAAACAGATAGAAAGTTCTATAGAACAAGTGATACGTTCTTCTGATGCTTATGTTCATAATAATAATAATTACTTTTTCCTTCTGTATCAAACCGATATTTATGGAGCCAACGTTGTAGTCGGTATGTTTGAAGAGTTTTTTGCAAAAAAAATAAAACATGATATTGTGGCTTTTCCTAAAGATGCAGAGACTTCTCAAGAGCTTTTTGATGCTCTACAAGCCAGTGTTAAAAAAAGACATAATATTGACCTAGAGTGTTTAGATCACAGCTCTAGAAAAAAACCTTCTTAAGAAAACCCTCTACTTAAGCCTCTTGTTTAAAGCGTTTACTTAGAAAAACTGTAATACAAAGAGTTTCTATAAAAGGCTAAGGCTTTCGCTATTTGTGCTTCTCTTAGTGCCTTTTTAGAAGAGGTACAAAAAATCTCTTCTTTAAGCCCTCTCTTTTTTTTTCAAGAATATCTTTTTGAGGCGCTTTAATCTCAATGCTTTTACTTGTCTGCATTTTGATTTCTTTATAAGGTACTTTAAGTACCTTTGCTTGTGCTAAAACCATAGCCTGAACCATCTTCTGTTGAGGGTCTATCTCTGTAACATCTATTTCTCTTGTGATAAACGCTTTTTTACTCACCTTTGTTTGTACATCAGGCAAGATTTTTTTAGCTTCTTCCATACTCTCAAAATCACCTAATAAAACCCTATAATTTCCTTTAGAATAATAGCTTGTAAAAGGAAGTTCAGTCTCATTCACCTTTTCCATAAAAGCATCACTAATTTCATGCTTATCTTTCACTGACAACACTTCAATACTAAACCGTATTTCTGCCATCAACGACAGACTTATAATCATTAATAAAAAAATACGCATTACTCTTTCCTTATATCCACCAATATCGACAATTTTAACCTAAAGTTTATTAAAGCAAAAAATCACTATACTTTCCCTCTTCCAACACCTGTGGGGCATTAGCTCAGCTGGGAGAGCGCTTCGCTGGCAGCGAAGAGGTCAGCGGTTCGATCCCGCTATGCTCCACCATCACTTACCACCTACATTACAAACTTTTAACACTCTCTACTTATCTTAGATTCTTTATCTCTTTTATACGCCTTCTTATTTATAGTCTTTTTAGTTTTACCAAATCATATCTTACCTAACATTTAGATTTTTCAATCTCACCTTAATGTGATATATTTTGGAGAAAAAGAAGTTATAATAATTAGGATAACTTATATTCGGGGAAACAATACTAAATGAAACTTCTTTTCTTTTTGTTAATCTTTTTAGTATCAACCCAGGCTCATGAGCTTAAAAAAGTCTCTGTGCAGCTTCAATGGAAACATCAATTTGAATATGCTGGTTTTTATGCCGCAATTGACCAAGGTTATTATCATGACCTTGGTCTTGAACTTGAGATAAAAGAGATGAAGAAGGATCTTGACCCCCTTCAGGAAGTCCT
>JAJRQV010000081.1 GCA_024280035.1 Campylobacterales bacterium | reverse complement strand
TTAATAGGAGTCTATATTTAATGATGGAAATCTTTCAATATGATACCTCACGTAAAGAGAACCTAAGTGACCTTAGGTTTTTAGAGAGTAAAATAAGATTAATAGGAGTCTATATTTAATGATGGAAATCTTTCAATATGACTTCATGATTAATGCCTTTCTTGCAGGAATAATTATTGCGATACTAGCCTCAGTAAGTGGTTCATTTATTGTTTTACGTCGTTATGCAATGCTTACGGAAACGCTTGCTCATGTTGCGCTTGTTGGAGTTGCTATTGGCATGGTGACAGAGCAAAATCCTATTTGGGTCGCGGTAATTGTTTCGGTATTATCCGCTTGGCTGATTGAATACTTACGTTCTTATCTTGGACTTTATTCTGACTCTATTCTTGCTATTTTCTTATCAGGTTCTTTGGCATTAGCTGTAGTTATTGTCTCTGTAGCAGGCTCTTTTAATGCTTCTTTATTCTCCTATCTTTTTGGTTCTATCTTATCAGTAAGTAATGAAGACCTGATAGTAATGACAGTTTTTGGTTCTTTATCTATGGTAGTTCTATTAGGTCTGTTTAAAGAGTTTTATTTTATTGCCTTTGATGAGGAAGTGGCACAGGTAAGCGGTTTAAAAGTCAAACTTCTTAATTTTATGTTGGTTACGATTATAGCTGTGATTATTGCCCTGTCCATTCGAGTGGTAGGAACTCTTCTTATTGGTGCTTTAATGGTGATTCCAACGATTTCAGCACTGCGTTATCGATTAGGTTTTATGAAAACTATTTTTCTTTCTTTGCTATTTTCAATTACAGCGGTACTTTTAGGAATGACACTTTCATACCATTTTTCCTTACCTTCAGGAGCAACTATTGTTCTTGTTATCTTAGCCATTTTTACAGTCTCAATAGTGATTAATAGAAAATGATAGAAAAAGAGTTCTCACGCTTTGCTTCGGAATATGGCAAATACAATATGATTCAAGACAAGGTGGCTCAAAAGCTTATTGATGAGACCAAAGACACGCCTAAAAAGATTGTGGACTTAGGCTGTGGTTCTGGGGCTATTGCACAGAAGATTTCTTGGCAATATGAGAAATTAACGGCAGTAGATTTTTCATCTAAAATGCTTGACTTACATCCTAAAAGTGCAAAAATTCATTGTATACAAGAGAGTTTTAATGAGGATAAACTCTTTAAAGAGCTCGTAAAAAGTGAGTATGATAGAATTTTTTCATCTTCTTCGTTGCAGTGGGCATCTAGTTTAGATGAAACGCTTTATCAAATCTCTCAACTTAATGCACCTATCTCTTTGGCAATCTTTACTTCTAACACGTTTAAGACCCTACTTGAGACAGCAAAAATAGACTCTCCTCTACGTTGTGCTGATGAAGTGATGTATCTCATAAATCAGTACTTTCATGCAGAAATTGAAGTTGTGACTTATGAACTTAGTTTCGACAGTATTCAAGATATTTTCACTTATATTAAAAAGTCAGGGGTTTCGGGTGGAAGAAATGCCCTTTCTTATAAACAGATGAAAAAGCTTATGCGAGAGTACCCTAGTAAAACATTGGAGTTTGAAGTTCTCTTTGCGAGAACATAGAAAAGTTGTCCACAGATTTAGCAGATTAAACGGATTGATAAAAAATCTGCTAAATCTGTGGATGCTACTCTTAAGAAAGGTTCTCTTTTTCTAAAGTATAAAGTTCATAACGTATATGTTTAAAGTTCTCAGATAGTTCAGGACTTACTATTTTATAAACTTCTTCCAACACTCGTGATGACTCTTGTGCTCTTTTATAGTTAGCAATGATAATGCTCTGAATAGAACTACGATTCATCTCTGTTTCCATAGTAGGACGAAGTACATCGTTTTGTGCATCACGAGACTTTAATAAGGGTTGAATATCTTCAATTTTTGCGAGATGTCGTAGGGTTTTGAGTTTGGTGGAGAGTTCTTTGTTGTTGTCGGCATAACGTGCCATATCTTCAATAACGCGAATTCCTTCTTTAAGACGGTTTAAATTCGCGTCTATGACTCGATACAGCTCTTTGTTCATTATTTATTATTTTTACGAGAAGCTTTTGCCATTTTGGCTTTTTTATTAGCCTTCGCCTTAGCTGCAGCTGTTACTTCTTTACGTTTTTCATTGGCTCTAGAGTCAGGAGTAATACCATCTTTTTCACCAACATTATTGTTTTTTCTCTGTAAGGTAGCAAGATAGGCATTTTTTAGCCCATCTTCCATTTTTACACTGGAGGTATTTGCCTTAGTTGACATTAGTCATCTCCACCAAAAATACCAAAGAGCTGTAAAAGCGCTGTAAAGATATTTAAAAAATCAAGATAAAGTGCAATGGCTCCATCAATAGGAGTTTCGTAAGCCCCACGAATGATGTTTTGAGTATCATACACAACAAGAACAGAAAACAGAAGTACAACTACTGCTGAGAGAATGATACTTATGATTGGGCTACCTAAGAATAGGTTGACAATTGAGAAACCAATGATTACAAAAAGAGCAATCATTAAAGGTTTTCCATAACTTGTAAAATCTCTCGTTGTTTTAATAGCAAAGAAAGACATTGCACCAAAAATCATTGAAGTCATAGCAAAGGCATTACCAATAATAGCTCCACCGCCAGACATACCTAAGGTACGTGCGAGTAAAGGAGAAAGCATAACTCCTGTCATAAAAACAAAGCTAAACATAACAACAAGGTTAATTCCTGGTTTACGTTTAACTGCGAACAGACCAAACAGTAGAGCAAACTCTAAAATAACAAGTGGTAAAAACCAAGCTTGCACAGAAGCAGCAAATGGAATACTTACATAAGCACCCACAGCCCCTGCCATCATAGAAGCAGCAAACAGTTTGTATGTCTCTTTTACAAAAGAAACTAACTTCCCTTCACTTTTTGTACCAACATTTCCATAATGAGTTTGGTTTGCGTAATCGCGATCATATAGACCCATAATAAATCCTTTATTAAATATAACCGTGATTATAGCCAAAAAAAAAGGCACCATATATTATATACATTATATATAGGTTTTTTTTCAGCAGGCATTTATATTGTATTTATGTAAGAGTATAATAATGTGATGTGTGAAAATTGTGTAGAAACGTTCATAAAAAGCAACAAATATCAATGTTTTAATGGTAGGAATAATACAGATTTATATAAATTATAAAATTCCTTCAAAAACCTCTTGACATTACAATTCAAATCTCCTATAATTCCCGTCCACAAACACAGAGACCATATGTTTTGGTTCACAAACGGCAACGTTTAAAGTATGTTTGAGATCATTGAAAACTAAGTAGAAGACGTT
>JAJRQV010000002.1 GCA_024280035.1 Campylobacterales bacterium | reverse complement strand
AGCAACTGCTCCAGCACTAAGGCCTCGAAGTTGCCCTAAATATTCTGTCATGGGTAGAATTTTTTGCATCATCATGGCACTGGCTTCTTTGTTCAGCGCACTCTCCTTATCAAAAAAACTTTTTTGTACTTCCACCCCAAGTCTGAGCATCTCTTTAATAAGTAAGGAGTTCGCTCTAAAGGTGACTAAGGTATCTAATTCGTAAACAACCTCATTTAAATCTTTCATATATTTATGTAACTTTTTGAACTCTTTATCTACTGAAACATCAACTCTTTCAAACTTTGTATGAAGTTTTTTTAAAGAGTCTAAAACTTCTTGTCTATTTTGTTGTATGCCTTTGGTTTTTTTCTGCTCACCTTTCGTATGCACATTGGTATTACCACGCAGAGTTTGCGTTGAAATAATCAACTCTTTAATATTATTTAAATAATCAACCTTTTCTGCTAAGGTAACAGCATAACTTGATGTAAAAAATATAAATATTATTATTACTATTTTCATAATTCATCCTCTTTATTTTATCTCTTGACCATCTTTTGTATAGGCAGTACCTCCTATTGGAAAGTCATCTTTAAAATTAAATTCTGATTTTAACTTACCATTTTTATAATACTTTTTAGAGACACCATTTAAAAAACCATTCTTATAATTTTGCTCAGACTTTAATTTACCTGTTTTAAAATATGCCTTTGAAATGCCTTCTCGTTTATCATTTTTAAAGTATGTTTCATACTTTAATTTTCCATCTTTATAATAACCCTGAGCAAGCCCATTGCGTTTTCCATCTTTAATATTAACCTTAGATTTCACCTGATGATTTTCATATTTTTTTATCTGTACTTCTGCAAAAAGAACACTACTTGCAAAAGCAAAAATATATAAGAGCCTTTTCATACTCACTCCTTAATCTTTAAGTGCTTTCGCATTCATTTTATAAAAACTTAATGCACCCGAGATCAAGTCCGTTCCACGATCAAAATAATCATTAGAGTTAACAGAAATATTCTCTTTTTCAATTAACCTATCATTTGCAAAAGAGATATAATAATTAACATCTTTTTTATATTGGGTTAATTTTTCATTAAGCCCTTTTGGATATCTTTTTCCATAAGATTTATTCAAGGCTACCATAGAACTAACAACCCTGTCCATATTTTTTTTAATCTCAGAAACATAGGCGCGCATATAATCCACTTCTTCATCTTCACATTCACGTCTAGCTGCAATTCCTGAACCTAAACCACGAAGTTTACCCAAGCCCTCCGTTAGCCTCATAATCTCACTTGTCATCACTTTTGAAACACGTTTATCGAACTTATTTGACGTAGCATAAAGCTGAGACTGTGCTGTATCCCCTAAAATAATCATCTTATTAATAAGCATACTGTACGCCTTAAATGCTGTTAAAGGATCAAGTTCAAAGGCAAGTTTATTTAAACTTTTCATCTGTTTATAAAGTTTATCAAACTGCTTATCAAGTTTTGGTCCCACAACCTTGTATTGGCGATTAAGCGCCTTAAATCCCTGCTTCATTTTTGTACGTTGCTCATACACACCAAATTGTGCAAAATCACTTCCATTTAAAAAATTATATGTCCCACCCCGTGTCTTTTGTGCTGCTACAATCACATCTTTGATACTTTCAAGATAACGAACTTTTTTAGCATCTGAGGTGGCAAATACTGTCATGACTATCATCAGCATTATTAAAACAATCTTTTTCATTATTTTTCCTTTATCCTTCTCTTTCTTACTAAAGAAAAACAGGAGGTTTACATAAAACAATCTTATATGATTTTTCATGTCTTTTCAAGATGATTCTAACTTATAAAAAAAATATTATGTTTTTTTAAGACTGTATTTATTAATTTATAACTATTATAGAGGCAATAATTTATTTAAACAAATATTAACTTTTATCGGACTATCATAGTATAAGTATTAAATATAAATGGATATATATGACAACAGAGTTAGCCTTAGCTTCAAGTGTGATTCTTTTTTTACTTCTATTTATTCCTTTTATTATTCATTTGAGCCATAAAATTGGTTCAAAAAAAGAGGCAAGTATTGCTAAAGGCGAGGTTTACGAGTCAGGGATTCGATTAACAATCAAAGACAGTTTTGAGCGTTTTAATGTAAAATACTATGTGGTCGCTATTTTATTTATTCTTTTTGATGTAGAAACACTTTTTATGTATCCTTGGGCGGTTAGCCTTAGAGACTTAGGTTTATTTGGACTTATTGAGATGTTTACTTTTATGGCTCTTTTACTTGCTGGGCTTATTTATATTTATAAAAAAGGTGCCTTAAAATGGAATTAGACATGCTTGGTGACGCTGTGATTACTACCCGTTTAGATGATGCCGTCAACTGGGCAAGAGAGTCCTCTTTATGGCCTTTTGTTTTTGGAACGGCATGTTGTGCAATTGAGTTTATGTCTACAGCTGCTAGCCGTCATGATATTTCTAGGTTTGGCGCTGAAGTAGTGCGTTTTTCACCCAGACAAGCTGACCTACTTTTGGTTGCAGGAACAATCTCTTACAAACAAGCCCCCATTTTAAAACAGATTTATGACCAGATGCCTGAGCCGAAATGGGTAATTTCTATGGGGGCATGTGCCTGTTCGGGTGGCTTTTATGATAACTACACAACACTTCAAGGAATTGATGAAATTATTCCTGTTGATGTTTATGTTGCAGGTTGTCCACCCCGACCTGAATCTGTTTTAGATGCCCTTATGATGATTCAAGAAAAACTCAAAAAAGAGTCTTTTTCACAAGATAGAGCAGGAGATTTTGTGGGTAAATTAGATGCTTAAAGCCTTACAAAACCGTTTTAAGCACTCTATTTATTTAGAAAAATCCAATATTCTCTCTTTAAAAGAAGAGGAGATTTTTGAAGCCGTTAAACTTGCTTTTGATGAGGGAGGCACCCTACTTCTTGATATTACTATTATTGATTATCTTGATTTTATTAGCCCACAAAAAGAACGTTTTGCCCTTATTTATAATATTCGCCATAAGACATTTAAACAAAACCTACTTTTAAAATGTTTTTTAAGTGAGGCAAAAGCACAAAGTGTTAGCTCTATTTATAAGGCAGCAAACTGGTTAGAAAGAGAGTGTTATGACCAGTATGGCATTGTTTTTGAACACCATCCTAACTTAAAAAGAATTTTAAATCATTGGCAGTTTGAAGGGTTTCCACTTCGTAAAGATTATGCCATTACTAAGGGGCAACTCTGTACTCAGAGTGTAAACCTAATGCCTGAGATGAATGAACGTCTTTTAGAAAAAGGCTTAATTACTAAGGATAAAGAGGGGAACTACAGCAAATGCGAGAAAGATTTAATGTTTATTAATATCGGACCTTCGCACCCTGCTACACATGGAACTATTCGTAATTTTTGTGCTATGGATGGAGAAACAGTTATTGCTAATGTATCTGAAATTGGTTATCTGCACAGAGGTTTTGAAAAGTCTTGTGAAAACCACACCTATAATCAGATTATCCCCTATACTGATCGTTTAGACTACTGTTCTGCTACGACCAATAATGTCGCTTTTGCAAAAACTGTTGAAGAGATGTTAGGTCTCACCCTTCCCCCACGTGCAGTTGCCATTCGTGTTTTGGTGATGGAATTATCACGTATTATTAACCATCTTGTCTGTTTAGCAGCTCAGCTCGTTGATATGGGTGCCTTAACTAATTACTGGTATCTGTATAATCCAAGAGAAACCGCGTATGATTTTTTTTCAAAACTTACCGGAGCCCGTTTGACTAACTCTTACATGAGAATTGGTGGAATGTCTTATGACTTATATGAGGGTTATGAAGATGATTTAAAAATCATTATGAAAGAGATTGAAGAGGGTGTAAGCATCTCTTTGGGTATGATTGAACATAACCGTATTTTTCATGATAGAACACAAAATGTCTGCCCCGTTAGCGCAAGTGAAGCCATAAACCTAGGTCTAAGTGGTCCTAACTTAAGAGCAGCGGGTGTGCAATATGATCTGCGTTCTGCCAAACCTTATTATTTATATAATGATTTAGATTTTGATGTTATTGTTGGTTCTGTTGGTGATATATATGACCGTATCATGGTGCGTTTTGAAGAGATTAATCAGAGCCTTCGTATTATGAAACAACTTCTTGGAAATATTCCTGATGGTGATATATGTGTGAATGATGCCTCTGTTGTCTTACCTTCAAAAGAGAATGTATATGGAAGTATTGAAGGTACTATGAACCATTTTAAACTGATTTATGAAGGAGTTAAAGTACCGGAACAAGAGTACTATTCCTGTATTGAAGCTACCAATGGAGAACTGGGTTTTTTTATTGTTGCTGATGGGAGTGGAAGACCACATAAGGTCAAAGTAAGAGCACCAAGTTTTGGGGCTATGTCAGCTTATACACAGATGGTTGAAGGTTCTATGCTTGCGGATGCTGTCTTAAATCTTGGAAGTATTAATATCATTGCAGGGGAGATGGACAGATGAGTTTCTCTTTTAATGAAGACCATCTTAATGCTTACATGCATATGCTTCCACGCTACCCTCACCCAAAAGCACTTCTCCTTCCGTGTTTATGGATGGTGCAGTACCAAGAGGGATATATCTCAGCAGGAGCAATGAAGTATCTATCTAAGCTTTTAGACATACCACAGGCTCATATTTATGGGGTAGTAAGCTTTTACACCATGTTTAATCTTGAAAAAAGGCCTCCTTTTCATATTCAGGTCTGTAAAACACTCTCCTGCGAGCTTTGCGGTAAAGATGAGATTATTAAATCGATTGAAGAAGAGGTTGGTATTAAAGTGGGTGAGGCAACAGAACTTTTTAAACTATCAGAAGTAGAATGTTTAGGAGCTTGCAGTGGCGCACCTATGCTTTGTATAAATGAAGAGTATTATGAAAACCTTACACCAAAAAATATAAAAGAGCTTCTTCAAAGGTTGGCAAAATGATTT
>JAJRQV010000080.1 GCA_024280035.1 Campylobacterales bacterium | reverse complement strand
GATAATTCTTTGTGAGGTATCCTTTTTATCTTATTTTACTCAAAAACAATCATCCTTTAGGATAATTCTTTGTGAGGTATCCTTTTTATCTTATTTTACTCAAAAACAATCATCCTTTAGGATAATTCTTTGTGAGGTATCTTTAGTTTAATATTTCTTCTTTCCTAACTTAAAGTCAACATCATCCATATAAGAGAGATAATCTTCTGCGGACCAATAACCAATCACTTGTTTAATAATAGGTTTACCCTTCGCGTCTAAAAAGAAGGTCGCAGGGACAGAAGCTACTTTTAAAACTTTAGGGTAGTTGTCTTCATCCCGAGTAAGCTGTACAACAACATAATCTTTTTGTAAACGTTGTACAACCTCTTTATCAATCAGTGTTGTATTTTCAAGTTTTTTACACCATCTACACGTTTCACTTGTTACAAGAAGCATAAGGTTCTTTTTCTCTTTTTTTGCTTTTAAAAGTGCTTCATGATAAGAATTCACCCATTGTAATTCAAGCGCACACAAGGAGATAGAGATTAAACTCAATAAAATTAATATTTTTCGCATAAGGGTATTTTATCACATATGTTATACTAATGCATGAAAGATATTATTGAGATTAAAATTTCTAATAAAACTTACACACCTTTTATTCTCTCTGTTTTTAACCAACTGCAGTCTCGTCTGCACCAAACAAACCTCTCTCCTCTCAAAGAAGCCTTAAGCATTTTACTTGAAAATGTTACCCAACATGCTTATGATAGAGCTTATGAAATTGAGCTTAATGTTCGTTTTGTTATTCAAAGTTGTGACTTACGCATAGATGTTCAAGACAGAGGATTTCCTTTTGATTTTACCCCCTACCTCTCTCAAAGATTAAATGAGAAGTATAAAAAGAACACAGGTATAATGCGAATTTATGAACTTGTGGATGAATTTATTTATAAAGATATGCGAAACGAAGGAAAATGTCTCAGTCTTATTCAGCATTTCAACCTCTGTTATGATCTAAAAAAAGACACTGTTGACATTAAAACATATGATAAAAAAGATGTTTTAAAACACCTTTATATTCGAACTTTTTTAATGGGAGATGGAGACGGTATTGCCAAACTAATTTACCGAAATTATAATTTTTCTTATTATAAAGAGATTTTTTACATTCCCTATAGGGTAAGACAAGCGAATGAAAATAAAACAGTAAGCTCTATTGTTGCTTATTATAAAGACGAACTTATTGGGCACTTTGCTCTTTTGCACTCCAAACATTCAAATATTGCAGAAATTGGTGTGGCAACAGTTGATCCTCGTTTTAAACGTATGGGTATAATGAATCTTATGTTTGATGAGTTAATTATTACTGCAAAAAACGAGGGTATCTCAGCAATTTACGGCGAAGCTCTCACTATGCATCCTTTCTCTCAAAAAGCAAATCTTCGCCATAACATGGTTGAATCAGCCATATCTTTGGGCACAATTCCTTCCAGTATGGAGATTGAACAAAGTATTAAAACAGAACAAAAAAGTGGAGCAATGATTGCCTTCTTACTTTGTAATTCTAAACCCAGAAAATTATTTTTACCCACACTCTATAAAAAAGAAATCTTAAAAGTTTACGCACGAGCAGAGCTAAAAGTTCAGCAGGCACATCAGATAAATATTCAAAGAGATAATCTGATTGTCTTAAGTAATAAAACCTTAAATGCAGGTATCATTGTAATCGAAGATAATTTTCTTATACAAGATTTTATCCAAAGGTTTGAAAAACTTCGTCACCAAAAAAGAGATATGATTTTTGCTGATATTAATCTCAATACTATCCAGGATATAGATAAAGTTATTAAAGTTTTAAATAATTTATGCTTTTTTTACAGTGGGGTTTTATTTGAATATTACTTTAATGAAGATTATCTACGTTTACAATACATGAACGCATTAAACATAGATATACAAGGTATCATCTGTTATTCTGATGATGCCAATACTATAATGGATTTTATCCGTAAAGATTATAATCGTGTACGCCTCTAAAAGGTGTCAATTAACTCTCTAAATACCTCATACAGTTTTTGAACCTCTTCTTTTGATGTTCTCTCATTAGGGGCATGAATCGTATCATTAATAACACCAAATTCAACCACATCAACACCACAAGGTGCAATAAATCGTGCATCTGAAGTACCCCCTGCTGTGGAGTGTTTAGGTATGACTCCAGTGACCTTTTCAATCGCTTTATCTAAGCTTCTTACAATATGTGTATTTGAATCTGTTACAAAAGGGTAAGCAGACTGATCAAGCTTAAGCGAGAAATTCATCTCTTTAAAATATTTATGAACAAAATCTTCTATAGACTTTTTATCTGTTTTTGTTGAGTTGCGAACATTAAACATCATTTTTAACTTACCTGGAGTCACATTAGTTACTTCCATCCCTGCTCTAATATCTGTTACAACAAATTGAGAAGGCGAAAAGTATTCATCTCCATTATCTAGATTAACCCCTGCCATCTTATGAAGTACCTGAGCAACCTTGTGAATAGGATTAATGGCTTTTTCAGGATAAGCCGCATGCCCTTGCTTACCAATTTTTTCAATTACCCCATTAATTGAACCACGACGCCCTACTTTCATTGCATCACCAAAAACCTTCTCACAGGTAGGTTCAGCAACAATACAGGCATCCGGCATTAGGTTCTTCTCTTTTAGAACTTCAAGAACCTTAACTGTACCATTTTTAGCAGGTCCTTCTTCATCTGAAGTTAAGAGTAAAGATAAGGTTCCATTAAAGGTTTTAGTATCGGCTACGGCTTGAATAAAAGCCGCTAAACCAGACTTCATATCTTGGGCACCACGAGCATAAATATAACCCTCTTTTTCAACAACCTTATAGGGGTCACTATACCAACCATCTCCAGCAGGAACAACATCAACATGCCCAGCAAAACAGAGATGTTCACCCTCACCAAATTTTTTATAGATAAAAAGATTTTGAACCTCTTGTTTATTAATAACTAAAGCCGTATATCCTTCAAGGTACTCAGAAATAAAACGAAGTGCTCCACCATCAGAGGGAGTTTCTGACTTACGTTCAAGAAGGTTTATAAAAAGTTCAATTACATTCAAGCATTAACCTTGTGGATTTTCATAAAATACATAATTATTATAATCACCAATTTCAAAATAAACTTTTTTCTCACCCTCATCAACAATCATATTCATATTAGCATCATAATAACCATACCCATATCTGTATGCACGAGGCTGATTATCTTGACGTCCCACACCGGTAGAGAGCTTATCAACCTTTAAAAAACGGTTAACTAACTTACCCCCAGAATAAACATCTAAAACACCATTTGTTCCTGTCCAATTTTGAACCGCTCTACCAAACTTATTTTGACTCTCTTGTGTACATCCGGTTAACAGAAGTAATGCTGTTACACTCATTAATACTATTTTTGTCATTTTATCTATTCCTTAATTGTTCTTCATATTCGAGTTCTAAACCTGTAGAGGTCATTATAAAACCTTTTACTTTAATCTTTCCGTTATGAATTTCATTATGATGTTCTTTACATAAAGGAATAAGATTATGTTTATGATCTTGGTGAAAATGTCCAATAAACCCTGCTTGATTCGCCATTGACTGATGTGAGATATGATGCACATCTTCAGCTATATTACCACAAATTACACATTTTGTAATATACAAATCTTTATTATATTTCGAGCGTTTTTTCTTTTTAACTAAGAGTTCAAGTTCATCATAATCATTCGCAAGTCGTTTTCTAATACTATTGGCAACTTCAAGAAACTCAGAATCCATATGTAAGGACTTAGCAAATTCTAAACCATAAATACTACTTCCACTTCCACTTTGCAAGGTTCTGTTATAAAGAAGTCTGTCTTTATCTTCATCATAAGCCACTTCCAAATGCAGGTTAACTACATTTTTAAGTTTAACTACCTCATCCATTGTAGAGAGTTGATGTAAATGTGTTGCAAAAAGAAAGATTGAGCGTAATTTAGCTAACTTCATAATAGCAGAGGCAACAATAGAAACACCCGAAAGTGTTTCTGTACCATGAGAGATTTCATCTCCTAAAATAAGTGATTTTGTACCTGCACGATTAAAAATGTTTTTCATCTCTAACATCTCAACAGCAAAGGTAGAAAGCCCCTTAGCCAAATTATCTTTAGAAACAATACGAGTAAAAATAGACTCAAACAAAGAGAACTTCATTGCAGATGCAGGTACAAAAAATCCTGATTGTGCCATCAGTACAGAGAGACCTATACTTTTCATTAATGAAGATTTACCTGAAGAGTTAATTCCATACAATAAGACACCATGAATCTGATGCCCATCATGCACCATTGAATCTAGCATAATAGTATCAGGATAAGGCAGATCCATATATTCTCTATTTCCCATAACAATATCATTTGGTACATAAATACCTTGATGTTCTTGTACTTCTATAAGGGGATGTCGTAATTCTAATATTTGAAGAAAGTTTTCATCTTCTTGAGCCTTGATTATTGTAGGGCGTGCATAATTATATATATCAGCAGTTTTCGCTGTTGAAACAGCAACATCAATGTCTGCTACATAATGAATCATACGTTCAAACAAGAGTGTATAACGACGTTCTAACTGATGCTGTTTCTCTACAAATTTTTCTTTAGCTAAGGCTACAATTTTCATGCGATTGCGCATAATTTTATCCGAAAGACTTTCAATTAATTCACATGTAATTTTCACATTATTAGTCAATTTTTTTACATAAAAATCTTTAAAGGCTAAAAACTCCCCCTCTATTTCAATACCTGTTCCTAAAAATTCAGTCTCAATCATTGAATAACGATTTTTAGAAAGGTTAATAAAATACCCCTCTTTATCTAAAACACCTAAACTTACTAAACGATTTTCACTTTTATTAACCGACTTAGATAACATCTCTTCTATAGTGTCGATAATAATATACATAGATTGAAACATCTTCGCATTTTCATCAGAGAGTTCGTCAATATGAGGATCAACTCCTCGCATAAAAAAGTTTTCATCCACCGTTTGTACAGTATATTTACGTGTTACATCAAGATTAAAAGTTTTTTCTATCTCTTTAAGAAAAACCATAACTTCATTTTCTGAAAAAGGTGTTTTAGAGAGTTTATGTTTTTTAATATATACCATTAACTCTTGAACCCCTAAAAGAGAATCATAAATAAAGTTCATCTCAAAAGGATGAAGTTTACCCAGATTCGTTCGACGAGACAGACGTTCTAAATCATAAATATTTCGTAAATTCTCTTCTAAGAGTTTTCCATGAGAAGAGACTTTTTCAGCAAGATTATAGCGACGTGTTAACTCCTCTTCTTCCATAATAGGATTAAGCAGTCTCTCTTTTAATAAACGTTTCCCAATAGCCGTAACCGACTTATCAATTAAACGAAGAAGCGTCATCTCATCTCTATCTTTTGAGATAACACCTAACTGCTCAAATGCCGAGTTTCCAAGATAAAGATAACGTCTATTATCAATTAAATGAGGACGAGAAAGTTTTTGAATAATATGAAAATCATGTTCAATTACAAAATGTACTAAAACCGCCAAGGTCTCAGAAATCATTGGTGTTCGCTCAAGGTCTAAATGCTCAATAGGTGAAAGAAGAGATTGAATCTGATAAACACGTTTAAAAAGCTCATTTTGATAATCTATACGAGGTCTTTGGGTGTTAACACTGTAGGTATAATGCTCATCAATCTCTAAATAACGTAAAATATGTTTTTGATCATCAACCCCATCTAAAAATGTTAAAACAACCTCAGAAGTTTTATACACATGTAACAGATTAAAAATCTCATCAAGTGCAAAGTTTTGATCTTCACTTGTTCCGTGGGCTTCATATAAAAATGTTTTACCTGTTGTAACATCAATAGCTGAGTAACCCACAGAGTAGATATCACGGTGTTTATCTACTAAGAGTGAAACAATATAATTATCTTCACTTCCGATACTATAATCAAAATTCGTCCCAGGTGAGATAATTTGAGAAACATAACGTGAAACTTTAGGAGGTTCACCACGCTGTTTAATATAAATAATGGTGTATTTCTGCTCTTGAATAAGACGGTTTAAGTAACGCTCAAATGAGATGGTGGGTACACCAGCAAGAAGAGGGTTTTTTTTAGAATTTTCTATTATTGTTTTATTTTTTTTCGTTAATTGAATATTTAAAAGCTCTGCCATCTCTTTAGCTTTACCCAATTGCATATCATCATTATTGACTTCATAGACTTCAACAAAGGTTCCAATTTCCATAAAAACTACGGTGTTAGAGCCATACTTAGATTCAAAATGTTCTTGAAGTTTGAAATATATCTCAGTTAAAAGAAGTTTTTTATCACTTAAAATAGCATTAACATCATCTACTAACATAAACCACCATAACCCTATACCTATATTCTCTATAATTAGGCATATTATAGCTACATAAATTAAAAACACTCTTTTTAAAACAAACGAATTAAAAATTTTACTTATACAAGTTTTAATTTTACTCACGCTAATATTATTAAATAAAAATAAATATTATATAGCAAGGAAAACATTATGATACATCCAACAGCTTTAGATGAGGAAGTTATCTTTGATGGAAGAAGTCTTATTTCAGAAACAGATACTCGAGGCACTATTTTATATGTTAACAGAAAGTTTGTTGAGATGTCAGGTTATAGTAGAGAGGAGTCTGTAGGGCAAACACATAACTTATTACGCCATCCAGATATGCCAAAACAAGTTTTTGAGCAATTATGGAGAACTATTAAAAGTGGAAACATCTGGGAAGGTTATGTTAAGAACCTTCGTAAAGATGGAAAGTTTTATTGGGTAATTGTAAATATTGTCCCTTATTTTGATGAGAATGGAAACATTACACGTTTTATCTCTTCTAGAAAGGTTGCTAAACGAGAAGAGATTGAAGCTATCTCTAAAACGTATGTGCAAATGTGTGAAATTGAAAAAATAGCTTCTGCATAACTTCAATCTGAAAACAGATTTCTCATTTAAAAAATGATGATAGTCATGTAGATTACAAGCATATTACAGACCTATAGAACACCTATATATTGGGTTTAAACAGGACTAAATTCAATTCTTATCTATATTTTAATTACAATTAAACTATTGATTTATCTTATATTTATTTTTCTTTGATATTATTCTACAAACTATAATATAGAGATACTATTCATACTGTATCTTAATATACTATGTAAGCAAGGAGTATAATAATTAAACAACCAATACCTATTAATGAAGAAGTAAAATTTGATGGACGAAGCCTTATCTCTGAGACAGATACTAAAGGTGTTATCACCTATGGTAATCGTAAATTTTTTGAAATGACAGGATATTCAAAAGAAGAAATTCTTGGTCAACCCCATAATATCTTACGTCATCCCGATATGCCTAAGGCTGCTTTTGATGAGATGTGGAAAACCGTTCAAAGTGGAAGCATTTGGGAAGGTTATGTTAAGAATCTTCGTAAAGATGGAAGGTTTTATTGGGTAATTGTAAATATTGTCCCTAAACTTAATGAAAGTGGCGAGATTATTGGGTTTATTGCTTCAAGAAAAGTGCCTAATAAAGATAAGCTCAAGTCCGTTGAACAAAACTACAAAGAGATGTTACTCGCCTCATAAGAAAGAGGAGCTCTCTTCTTTCTTACTCTCAATCAAAACGTACCAAAACTTTTTTCAAATTTCTTAATTTGTTTCAAATATCATCAGTTGATTAACTTATTCGTTAGAAAAAGTTATTATATATTGATTTAACTTATTTAGTGATATTATCTAAGCCTATTTAAAATAAGGATTGGGATAATGAAAAAAGTAGTATACATGATATGTATTACATTAGCATTAAGTGTTAATATAAATGCCTCTGAATACAATATATTTATAGGAGGTGAAGCAGGTGCAAGTTGGGCTGACTTTGATGGACCCAATGGTGAGTATCAAAATAAGGAAATAAAAACTTATGGGGCAAAAATTGGTCTTGATAATGTAGATACAAGGGTTTATTTAGAATATCAGTATATTTATGCCTTTGAGGGCTCTACTACTAGAGATGGCGAGTACCAAACATTAACAGCAAATGTAGAAGCATTTACAGACTCTTTAGATATTTTTGGAATCACAGATTTATCGTTTTTTGTAGGGGGTCATATAGGTGCTGTTAATATTAATGTTGATGCCAGTTTTGGTCAAGTTGATGAATATGCTCTTTTATATGGAGCACAAATTGGTTTAATGGCTCGATTTGGTTCTATTGTGAGCTTAGAAGCTGGATATCGATATTCTTTAAGTAATTTTTCTAATGAGGGAACAGATTTAGATAGATTACAAATTGCCTATGGTGGCATTAATATTAAATTTTAAGAGGAGTTTTACAATGTATATAAAAAAACTAACTTTACTTTTACTAAGTCTTACATTAACAAGTTTTATCATAGGCTGTGGAAGTGAACCAACAGATGATTTACCAACAGATAGTACAAAAGGGATAACAGGAAATAGTCGGTATATAATTAATGATGCAACCACCTATCAAGATATTACGGAAATTGGTGGGATAGTAATGAAAGCTACTACTGCTGGTGGAACGGAATCAGTTGCAGGGTTTGCAATACAAAAGAATGCATCTCGACCTCTTGCTTCTGCCGCTGCTGGTTATATAACAACAGGTGAATTAAGAGCAAGTATTGCTATTATTGAAGCAATGCCAGAAATCACAACACTTTCTACTATTAATGAGCAAGTCTTTACTAAGTATTCTGAATTTACTGTAGGTGATTATAGTTTTGACACCGCGAGTACAACAACTGTTGATATTTCAAATAAAATTGCAAATATATTAGGGGCAACTAATGTAACTCTTCCTGTTGGTTCAGGAATAACAGCAACCTCTTTTCGAATGTTTATGACAGTAACTACATTTAATGGAAGTTATTATTATACGGTTTCTATCTCTCCAAGTACTTCTGCAATTTTTCAAGAAAATTTTGCACTAATGACAGCCTTATCAAGTGGAACCAATTATACAGGTACAAATGAACGACTCGTATCTACAACAGAAGACTTTCTTGGTAAACCAGGTACAACAAATCAAGCAGACTTTTTATTTGTAGTTGATGATTCAGGGTCAATGGGTGATCAGCAAGCAGCTATTGCTGCTGCTGCTGATGATTTTGATGCAGCACTTGTTCTTGCCGGAATGAATCACCATATTGCAATTATAACTACAAGTGATGGTGCTGACGGCACCCCTTGTACAGATAATTGTTGGGACAGGTCTGTAATAAGAGCTGGAATTATTGATAATGACATTACTACATTTAAATATGAAATTAATGATCTTAATACCAGTGGTAGTCCAATAGAAACAGGTATTTATAATGCAGAGCAAGCCCTAAAAAAAGTTGCTAATGGGGATAGTTTTGATGGGCTTTTAAATACAAGCCCACTTCAAATGCCTCGTGACAACACACAACTAAGTGTTATTATCTTAAGTGATGAAGTCAGTCAATATGAATCACGAGCGGGAGTACCATTTAATGTATCGAGTAACCTTTTTACCCGTGATCAAATTCTAGTAAACTCAATTATTGATATTGGTTTATGTGATCCATCATTTGGTGAACAAACAGGACAATATGATGACCTTGCTATTGCTACAGGTGGTCTTGTAGGAAATATTTGTAATCTTGACACTCTTGGTAATCCAAACTTTAGTGCCGTTATGCAAAATATTGTATTTCAAGCTGCTGGTGCTTATAAGCTAAGTCAAAAGTATGCTAAACCAAATAGTATTAAAGTAACAGTAGATGGTCTTATCTCAGTACCTAGCATTAAACAAGGATATATGTATATCGAAGGAACAAATTCAATTGCTTTTTTTGGGACACTTCCAGCAGAAGGTTCTGATATTCAAATCTATTACGAGTATCCAAAAGATATAAACCTTTTTGATAACGACTAAATCAACCCTTTTGGGTTGATTTATTTAATAACATGCCCTACAAACTTACTCATATTATCTAAAATCTTACCTCCACGTCTAAAACCTAGACCACAGGCTTCATACGCAAAGAAAACACCTGCTTGATAATAATTACCTTCTTCATCTCTAGGAAAGTCAACTGCTTCTTGATAAACTGACTTATAATGCTCATACTCACCGTCAATCTGTGCTGAAATAGAACCATCTGCTTCAACAAACTTCGTATTAGCACCTTCACGACCAAAGACTTTCTTTTCAACATAAGCCTTAGCATCAAGGGACTCATATCTTGTTTCTAATAAATAAGGTGAATCAGGAAAGAGTTCCCATAAAATCTTTAGCATCGCCTTAGATTGAAACAGTAGAGTGTAGGCAGGATTTAAAACAATGGCAGATTGAGACTCTATAATTTTTTGAAGGGTTAATGCCAGTTCACCCTCTTCTATAGAGATATCTTCCCAAGGGAAAAGTTTAAACCAGTACTCATAATCTTGATTTTGTGCATCAGCAATAGATTCATCATCAAACTGTACATTTTGTAAGAACTCAAAACCTGTAATAAAACCAGCATCATCTGCCATACGTTGAAGAAGCTTAGTCGTAACTTCTTCTTCATCATCACCTTCAATAGATGAAAAAAGAATTTTCCAACCCTCATAATGTTCATTAAAACGAGTTTGATGCATTTCTTTAGAAATCTCATTAGGATCTTCAAACAGCGTAATAAGACGTTTAAAATTCTCTGAAATTGATTCATACACCGTATTAAACTGCTTCTCTTCATCCATCTCATTAACTTTTAACATTGCCCACTGAACAATAGCAGTTTCAAAAAGCCCTGTTGGTGTGTCTGCATTAAATTCAATAAGTTTAATTGGTTTTCCATCAATGCCTCCCGCCAAGTCAAAACGACCGTACAAATGCCAATGCACGTCATTTTCCCAAGACTTTTTAATGCTTTCTACAAGATTAAAAGGAATACCTAGTTCAAAAAAGAGATCATTCTCAATGACATATTCTGCTGCTTCAGCGTACATATCATACAGCTTATTTGTTGCCGTATAATAAGCCTCAGCCTCTTCAGATGTAATTTGAACAAGTTCATCGGCTACATAAGAACTTCCATCACTATCAGTATGCCAAGAAAAACCAATCTCTTCTAAGGTTGCATTATCAATAGCTTTAACTTTTAAGGGTCTAATCATCCACCCCAACCTGACGTTCTACCTGATGAACTAGATTTTTTAGAGAAAAAGCTCTTCTTAGAAGATGTTTTACCCGCTCTTTTTTGTGCATGATAAGCAGATTTATTTGCACGATTAGAGTTTTGTGAAAAGTTTTTATTTCCCATTAACTGATTAGCAATCATATTTCCAAGTAAAGACCCTGCTGCAACGGCTAAAATTGTTCCGCCAAGACCCATGCCACCACTATGCTGTTGCGTTGTTTCTGAGCTTCCATTTTGAACTTTTTGGTACTCTTGTTCAGCTAAAGCTTTCATTTCTGCTTCAGACATAAGACGCTCTGTTACACGACCATTTTCATCTCGCTCACGAATAATAGCACGGGAAGGACCGTCTGTGGGAACCTCTTCAATAACTGAATATTTCCCATAAGCATCTTGTTCAATAATTAAAAAACGATTCTTTGGTTCTTGTTGTTCCATCGAACACCCTGTAAGTGCTGACATTACTACAATACCCATACTTCCTAAGGCTATCGCTGAGCCTACTTTTTCAAATTTTGCCATTAGTTGTGTCCTTATTTATCAATTTTACTCTTTAAAACAAACCATATGGTGGTTTGCCCTGCAAATGTTTCTTCAGAAAATTGTGAGATTTACTCACAATTTCTTGAGATATCCTTATGTATCAATTTTACGCTTTCAATCGTGAAATCAATTCACTACTTTTTGAACTTGCAACTTAATTTCTATTATATTTTTTAGTTCATTATCATAAAACCATACGCTATAACGACCCTTATAAACAATATGCCCTATATATTGGTGTTTATCTTTATTGATTATCTGATTATCTTTTTTAAAAAGAGCAATACCCACATACTTACCTATTGAAGGAATCTGCATTAGGTTCACCATTATTAAACTTAATAAAAAAACAGAAGCTGCTATTTTTGTATTTTTTAGAAAAATAAAAAGATATCCAAAAATAACAACACCTATCATATAAATAAAAATATTTTGATTATCAGCAAATAAAACATTATAATAAACATCTATCTCTTGGGCTTGAATGTAATTTAAAAAGAGCCCTAAAATAAAAAAGAAGTCTAGAAAAAATGTGAAAAATACGCCAGTAATAAATGCTGTTACTAATTTAGTTCCCATTATCTCAACCTCTGCAGTTTATCTCTAGTTAAACGGTAAATAGAAGAACTTTCGCCCTCAAATAAACCTTGTGAATCTTCTACTATTATATCAGATTTTGAAAAAGCAAACTCTTTATGATACGAAAGCCCTGTCTCATTTGCAGATGTTGAGTACATCCATGAAAATTGCCGAATAAAGTCTGCATGTTTTTTATCTTTTACTACACGAATTGCTCTATTATTAGCATAAACAAAGCTTATTTTTTTTGAACGTCTCACACGGTTTTTATGTTCTTTAGGTACACGGGTCAAGCTCTTCAATGTTTTAAAACTGTTTGTTACACTAAGAAAAGGTTTCTCAATTTTACGTTCTTTAAGTAAGGCAAGAGAGTCGTAATTTTGAGAAAGAAAACCAATAGTGGTGTAAGTTTGAACAAGAAAAACCTTCTTGTTTAAGACATTTTTTATAGAAGTGTTTTCCTTTAAAAAATGTCTATTTTGATTTTGTTTATCCAAGATAATCTTGAAGAGGAACAGGTGCGTTCCAGTCTTCATTTTTCATTGCTTCTAATGCGGCAATGGTTGCACGTGCTGCGGATAAGGTAGTGAAATATGGAATTCCACGTCTTAAAACAATTTGACGAATTTTAACGGCATCATCTTTAGCCGTTTTATTATCTGAAGTATTAATTGCCATAGTAATATCACCATTGGTCATTGAATCTTCAATATTCGGACGCCCTTCAGAGATTTTAAGAACAGAATCACATTCTATGCCTGCCTTATTAATTATTTCAGCTGTACCCTTCGTAGCAACAAGTTTAATACCATTATCACTAAGACCCTTAGCAATTTCAGCAGCATGAACTTTATCCATATCAATAAAAGACAAGAAACATGTTCCCTGTGTTGGAATAATATTACCTGCTGCCATCTGAGACTTCGCAAATGAAGTTCCAAAGTTTTTAGAGATACCCATAACCTCACCCGTAGATTTCATTTCTGGGCTCAACACAAGATCAGCACCATAAAGTTTATTAAATGGGAAAACTGCCTCTTTAAGTGCCATATGATCTTTAAGACGTGGTTTAAGAATACCTTCACCCTCCATCACAACATCATAATTATCGTAAAACTTAAGTGCATCACGAAGTTTTTCACCCATCATTACACGTGTGGCAACTTTCGCAAGTGGCATACCTGTCGCTTTTGAAACAAAAGGAACTGTACGTGAAGCTCGAGGATTTACTTCAATAAGATAAATCTCATCTTGATAAATAGCAAATTGAATATTCATAAGACCCACCACACCTAAACCAAGTGCGATTACTTTTGTCTCCTGTTCCACTTCTTTTATTAATTTTTCAGAAAGATTTACTGGAGGTAAAGAACATGCTGAGTCACCTGAATGAATACCCGCTTCTTCAATATGTTGCATAACTGAACCAATATACACTTCTTCACCATCACAAATAGCATCCACATCAAGTTCAATAGCTTGATCTAAGAATTTATCAACAAGTACAGGTGCATCATTTGAAACAGATACTGCCTCATCCATATATTTTCTTAACTCATCAGAGTTATATACAATACGCATTGCACGCCCACCAAGAACAAATGAAGGACGAACAAGCACAGGATATGTTAACTCTTCTGCAATACTTACAGCCTGCTCTTTTGTTGTTGCTAAACCATTAGCAGGCTGTTTTAAACCATGTTTATTTACAAAGTCAGAGAATTTTTCTCTGTCTTCAGCAAGGTCAATAACCTTAGCTGGTGTTCCAGATATTTTTGCACCAATCGCGGTTAGAGGGTTTGCTAATTTAAGTGGCGTTTGTCCACCAAAGTGAACAATAATTCCATCTGGCTGTTCATATTCAATAACTTCACGTACATGTTCAAAGTCAATCGGCTCAAAGTATAAAACATCAGAAGTATCATAATCAGTAGAAACGGTTTCAGGATTACAATTGTACATAATCGTTTCAATACCCATCTCTTTAAGGGCAAATGCTGCATGAACACAACAATAATCAAATTCAATACCTTGACCAATTCTATTTGGACCACCACCAAGAATCATCACTTTTTTCTTATCTTCACTTACACGATTAGTAAGGTTGGGTAGTTTGCTAATGTTTGTTGTTGAGTAAAGATAAGGGGTTAAAGCTTTAAATTCAGCCGCACAAGTATCTACTTCATTGTATTCTAGGTGAATACCTAAACGTTTACGCGCGGCATACACATCATTTTCACTCTGAATAATATTTGAATTACGGTTAATATGTTGAGAGATTTTCATATCTGAAAAACCATAAGTTTTTGCCTCTCTAAAACGCTCTTCATCATTTAAGATATCAATATCAATTGTTTTTTCAAAGGCTACCAGTTCTTCCATTTGGTAAAGAAACCACGGGTCAATCTTACAAATATCAAAAATCTCTTCATGGCTAAGCCCACGACGAAAACCTTCGGCAACATATAACATTCGTTTAGCATTAGGACGACGTATTTCATGGATAATAAAGTCCATATTACCCTCTTGACAATCAAAACCTGAGTACCCTTCTTCAAGTGAACATAGTGCTTTTTGGAAAGATTCTTTAAAGGTTCTACCTATTGCCATAGCCTCACCAACAGATTTCATACCTGTTGAAAGTGTAGAGTCCGCTTCGGGGAATTTTTCAAAAGTAAAACGAGGAACCTTAGTAACTACATAATCAATTACTGGTTCAAATGATGCAGGTGTTCCTGTAATATCATTGGTGATTTCATCAAGCGTGTACCCTACAGCTAAAAGCGTTGCTACTTTGGCAATTGGGTAACCTGTTGCTTTTGAAGCAAGAGCTGATGAACGAGAAACACGTGGATTCATCTCAATTACAATCATACGTCCTGTTTTCGGGTCAACTGAGAATTGAACATTTGAACCCCCCGTATCCACACCAATTTCTCTTAAAATATCGAAACTTGCGTCACGCATTCTTTGATACTCTTTATCCGTTAAGGTTAGTGCAGGAGCAACTGTAATTGAATCACCGGTATGAACACCCATAGGATCAAAGTTTTCAATCGAACAGACAATAATACAGTTATCCGCTTTATCACGAATAACTTCCATCTCATATTCTTTCCAACCTAAGAGTGATTCTTCTACAAGAATTTGTGAAACAGGACTCTCATCCAAACCACGTTGGGCTAATGTTTTATATTCATCAATATTATACGCCACACCCGAACCACCACCAGCAAGGGTAAAAGAGGCACGAATAATAATTGGGAAACCAATTTTTTCTGCTGCTTCTAATGCCTCATCCATGGAATGTGCATACATTGAACGAGGTAAATCCATACCAATTTTAATCATTGCTTCTTTAAAGGCTAAGCGGTCTTCACCCTTATTAATTGCTTCAGGATTAGCACCTAAGAACTCAATACCATCAAGCATTCCTCTTTCATGCATTGTCATTGCTGCATTTAAAGCAGTTTGCCCACCCATAGTAGGAAGAACAGCATCTACATTCTCTTTTTTAATAATTTCAGAAATAATTTCTGGTGTAATAGGCTCTACATAGGTTCTATCCGCAAACTCGGGGTCAGTCATGATGGTTGCAGGATTTGAATTAATGAGAACTACACGATAACCAAGCTCTTTAAGCGTCTTAACCGCTTGTGTTCCAGAGTAGTCAAACTCACAGGCTTGCCCAATAACTATTGGTCCTGAACCTATTAGTAAAATGGTTTTGATATCGTCTCTTCTTGGCATTATGACCCTTTTATATACATTAAAAATTTGTTGATTATATCTACTAAGGGCTTAAAAATGGATGAGAAACTGATGTAAAATGAGGCTTTTTAAATAAATATTATAAGCTAGGCTATTATAGGGAGTGTTTGATGTTACACATAGTGAATTTTAATCTAAAATAGTGTCTCTTCTTGGGTAGATTTCTTTCTAGATTTACTTTTTTTATTAGGTTTTTTTAGGTTTTTCAATTCCTCTTTTAAAATTTTATTCTCTTTTTTAATATATTTAATCTTTTCTAAAAGAGAATCTAAAAGAGAAAGCATAACTTATCTCTGCATAATCACATGAAAATAACCCGGTTGAGTTACATCAAAATAGGGTTCAATCCGTGCATTTTGAAAACCTTGAGACTGAGTAATTTCTAAAACCTTACCCACACGTAACCCCGCAAAAAAGAGATTGTCTAAGCCTGAGGTAAAAACTTCATCCCCTACCTTTAATTTAATCCAACTTGGAATAAACTCAACCAACATCTCTTTAGTGTTTTTACCATGAACAATTCCTGGAGCTCTGTGTTTACCAATATACACAGCATAAGAAGATTTATAATCTGAATTTAAAAGTGCCATAGGTTCACCATGTTTAAAAGTAACTATTCCAGCAGATGAACCTCGACTCACAAGACCATAAACCTTAGACTCATTATAATCGTGCATATCTAACCATACTCGGTTAATATCTCCAAACTTTACATAAGAAAGAGTCCTTACTAACTGTACTTTTGGTGTGATTTTTATACTTGATTTATGCTCTTTAAACATCTCGTTTAATTCAGAGGCAAATTCTTGGGCTAAAAGATTGTTTTTTTGATATTGTCTGTTTTGTGCACGAAGTTTTTGAATAGTTTCTTGTTGTACAAAGTGTTCATCAATTGAGTTTGATGTTGATTCTACTGTTTCATGATAGAAGTTTTTAACTGTATTTAAACCACTAATAAAAGGATCTTGAATCCAATTAGTAAATTTTAAAACACCAATTAATATGGCAAAGGATAGAACTAGAAAGCCGACCAGCTCTCTATTCATGCTCGAAAAGTTCCTGAAGTAAATCTATCTCTTCAAGTGCTCGTCCTGTTCCTTTTGCAACAGCTAAAAGTGGCTCATCTGCAACATATACAGGAATTTTAACAAGCTCAGAAAGGTACTTATCTAGTTGACGAATAAGTGCCCCACCACCAGTAAGAATAATACCATGATTTACAATATCACCTGCTAAATCAGGTGGCATGATTTCAAGAACATTACGCAGTGCTTCACCAATTTCTTTTAAAGGATCACGCATTGCTTCACGAGCATCTTAGCTGGTAAGTTCAATTGAACTTAAAAGACCTTCAACCTGATCACGACCATTCACTATCATCGTTAACTCTGCATCAAGAGGCATTGCTGTACCAATAGCAATTTTAATCTCTTCTGCTGAACGCTCACCAATCAAAAGATTGTATTTACGTTTAACAAAATCAATAATAGCTTGGTCAATCTTATCACCCGCAACACGAATAGACTTAGAAAGAACAAGACCACCCAGAGAAACAACACCTATTTCAGTTGTACCCCCACCAATATCAACAACAAGATTACCTTGAGGCTCACGAATATCAATACCTGAACCAATTGCAGCAGCCATAGGCTCTTCAATTAAAAAAACTTCTCTAGCCCCTGCAGAAAGAGCTGATTCACGTACGGCTTTACGTTCAACTTGAGTCAGACCATACGGCACACAAACAATAATACGAGGACTAATAAGTGCTGAACGCCCATGTGCTTTTTGAATAAACTTTTTAATCATCTTTTCTGTCATGTCAAAGTCAGCAATCACCCCATCTCTCATAGGACGAATAGCTTTGATATTACCTGGTGTTTTACCCACCATCTCTTTAGCTTCACGACCTACTGCTAAAACCTTTTGTTGACCAAAACGTTCTGTTTTTACCGCAACAACAGAAGGTTCATTAATAATGATACCCTGCCCTTTTGCAATAACTAAAGTGTTTGCCGTACCTAAATCGATGGCAAGGTCACTTGAAAAAAGTCCTATAAATTTATTAAAAATCATTCATTATCCTACGCTATTTTTTTCTTAGTTTTTTTAACATATACGGGTTTTTCACCCTCTTCTACCATCTCTCGTGTAATAATAACTTCATACCCTGCAAACTCTGGAAGTTCGTACATCGTATCAATCATCATCTCTTCTAAAATTGAGCGAAGACCACGTGCCCCTGTTTTACGTTTAATTGCTTTTACTGCAATCGCTTTTAAGGCATCTTCTTCAAAATTGAGTTCAACATCATCAATAGCAAAAAGCTTTTTATATTGACGTACTAAAGAGTTTTTTGGTTCTGTTAAGATTTTAATCATGGCATCTTCTTCAATCTCGCTAAGAGTAGCAATAATTGGTAAACGTCCGATTAACTCAGGAATAAGCCCATACTGAACAAGATCATCTGGCTCAACCAAGTCATAAGTTGGTTCTTGTTCATCTTTAGACTTTTTCTCATGTCCAAAACCAAGAACATTTTTACCCTGTTTGCGTTTTAAGATATCTTTAATACCATCAAAGGCACCTCCACAGATAAAAAGAATCCCTGAGGTATCAATAGAAACAAATTCTTGGTTAGGATGTTTACGTCCACCCTTTGGTGGTAAGTTAACCTCAGCACCCTCAATAATTTTTAATAAGGCTTGTTGAACACCCTCACCCGAAACATCTCTTGTGATTGAACGGTTTTCACTCATACGTGCAATTTTATCTATCTCATCAATAAATAAAATCCCTTGTTGTGCCTTTTCCACATCACCATCAGCTGCTTGTAAAAGACGGGTTAAAATATTTTCAACATCTTCTCCTACATAACCGGCTTCAGTTAATGAAGTCGCATCAGCAATCGCTAAAGGTACATCCAAAACACGCGCAATAGTCTGAGCCATAAGGGTTTTACCCGAACCTGTTGGTCCTATAAGTAAGATATTTGATTTTGCAATCTCAGTATCATCTTCTTCAATCTCATGTTGCTTAAAAATACGTTTATAATGATTATATACCGCAACTGAAAGTAGTTTACGAGCATTTTCTTGACCAATCACATACTCACCTAAGAAGGAGTTCATCTCTTTTGGTGTCATTAAAACACCATCTAGAGAAGGTTTTGTCACAATACCTTCTTCTCCAGTCTCTTCATCACCAAACATAATTCTGTATGCAGAAATAACACAGTTTTTACAGATATAAACACCATTTCCTGCAATTAGAGGATTTTCCTCGGTCTCTATCGCTTCACAAAAGCTACAATTTCTATGAATCATCGGCTTTCCTTTCGTAGGCAATTCCACGTTTAGTTTTTATTACAAAGTTTGCTAACTCTTTAGCATAATGATTTTTTGTATCATCAAGAATCTCTTGAGCCACATCTTTTAAAGGTCGGCCTTTTTCAAAAAGTTCTCGATAAGCACTTTTAAGTTCATTTATATCTTCACGTTCTATCTTACGGCGAAGCCCAGTTAAGTTAAGCCCACGCAGTACTGCTCGATTTCCTTCAACCATACAAAAAGGAGGTACGTCTTGAGACAGTGCCGAAGCTCCTGCTACCATTGAGTAGTCTCCAATATGCACAAATTGATGTACAGGTGTCATTCCACCAATAACAACGTGGTCACCTATCTCAACATGCCCAGCAATGGTTGCTGCATTAGCAAAAATACAGTGCGAACCAATAATAGAATCATGCCCAACATGCACATAACCCATAAAAAGGTTATGTGAACCAATAATAGTCTTTGAACCACCCCCCGCTGTTCCTGGATTAAATAGAGTAAATTCACGAATCGTATTATCATCACCAATGATAAGTTCAACATCTTCACCATTGAACTTTAAATCCTGAGGATCTGAACCAATAACTGCGTGAGAAAAAATTCTATTATTTTTTCCAATAATAGTTTTTCCATAAATACATGCACATTGAGCAATGCTAGTTCCCTCTCCAATCACTGCTTTTGCAGAAACAAAAGCATAAGGAGCTATCGTAACATTGTTGCCAATAACTGCGCCATCTTCGATAATGGCTAAAGTAGATATATTATTCATAAGGTCTACTTATCTACTACCATGGCTTTTAGTTCTGCTTCTGCTACTAATTTTGTATCAACATAAGCCTTGCCTTGAAGAACCCAGATAGCACCCTTATTCTTAATAACATTGATTTCATACTCTAACTTATCACCAGGACGTACTGGTGAACGGAACTTTGCCTTATCAATACTCATAAAATATACAACTTTTTCAGCCGCTTCTTCTTCACTCATATCCATGCTTTTAAAGGCTAAAATTCCACCAGCTTGTGCCATACCTTCAAGAATCATAACCCCAGGATAGATTGGATGCCCAGGGAAGTGACCTTCAAAGACTTGCTCGCCAATACTTACATTTTTAAAACCTACAAGTTTCTTGTGATTAACAACTTCTGTCACTCTATCAATTAAAAGAAGAGGATATCTATGTGGTAAAATTTTCTGAATTTCTACAACGTCCATCATAGGGGAGAGCCTTTTTATAAAATTTAGATATTTTAACAAAAGATAGGTTAATTTATTATTATTTATAAGTATATATATAAAAAGTAAGGCTTAAAGGGCTTTAAAAAGAGATGTAAAATATTTATTAATCTATAAAGAAAACTATAATTTCACACTTTATAAACTAAGTGTATTCGCTCTAATTTTTAAAACTAAGTATTCTCTACTATCTTCATAACTCTTGGCATCTAAGTAAATCTCTATTTTTCCCTCTTTAAGTTCATCAACTACAAATATAGGACTAAGATCATAAGCAGAATTCGAGAGTTTGTGACGAAGGTCTAACTCCCTTTGTACTGATAAAGGATTAAAAATCAACTCTTTTACACAATTAAATGAACTCTGTGTCAGTCTATTAAAATCTTTTAATAATACAAACCTTATCTCTTCTCTATTTAGAAAGTGAAGCTCATCACTGCTGTACTCAATACGTCCATTTGCTTTTTTTCGAGGCAGGGTTGAATAGACTAAGGCATGGGCATCAACCTCTTTTTTAGAAATACTTAGTTTCAAATTAAATTGTCTATAATTTAAAAATTTTTCTCTTACTAACTTGTAGTCTATACCTTCATCTTCATAATCCATTCTACGCTGATAAAGTTCTAATCTTTCTTCAATTGAAGCAGGAAGTATCTGTCCACCCAGAGGAGAAAACATCTCATCCATTAATTTATCTTGTTGTTGTCTTTGCATACTTAAACCATAAATACAACCACAATAATCTTGTCGATAAAGCTGTTCTTCTTTTGTGACTCGACTTTGATCTTGACTTCCCCCACCTGTTCGGTAATCAACAAAAACAAATTCCACCCCATTTTTTTCATAAAAGGCATCACCCACACGCTTCAGTTGCTCTTGAGATTTTAAAGGGGAAACAAGTAAGGTTGTGGTGATTTTTTTCTCACCCAGTTCCAGTGCCTTATGCGCAGAAACATAAAAACGTCTATCAAAACAGACCTCACATCGTGAGCCTTTTTCAGGTTCATTTTCAAGACCACGAACTAAGCCCATCCATGTCTCAAAATCATACTCACCTTCAAGTAAATCTATGCCTAGTTTTTTACAGCTTCTTTGAACATCCAAATAACGTAATTTATACTCTGAGTAAGGATGTATATTGGGATCATAAAAAAAGCCCGTAAGTTTTTCCTCAGGAAAGTCTTTTTGAAGTTTTTCTAAAAAAAAGTGACTATCAACAGAACAGCAGATATGCACTAACAAGATTTTGCCTTTTCAATGTGGAAAGGAAAAAGGGGAAGAGCAAAGGAAGTTGTTGATACAACTGATTTTAGTATTTGCATTATTCTCTTTCCTGAAAAATTAACGTTCAGCTAAAATTTCAACCTTTTCAATTGTATCTTGACCTTCAATTGAATCAATAACTGCCATTGAATCAGCATCATCTTCTTCAATTCCACCAAATACAGTATGAACACCATCTAAATGAGGCGTAGGAACAAAAGTAATAAAGAACTGGCTTCCACCTGTGTTTGGACCGGCATGTGCCATAGATAAAGCACCCTTACGGTGAAGAGATGTGTTTTTAGACGTTTCACAAGCAATTGAATAACCTGGACCACCCGTACCTGTACCTTGAGGACAACCACCTTGCGCCATAAACCCTGGAATAACACGGTGAAAGTTTAGACCATCATAATAACCATCTTTTACAAGTGTTGCAAAGTTAGCTACTGTGCCTGGTGTTTCATCAGGGTAAAGTTTTAACATAATTACACCCTTAGATGTAGTCATTTTTGCATATTGAAATGTTGCCATCTCTTCTGCAGAGTAATCAAATGTTTTTAAAGACATGTTTATTATCCTAGTAATATTTTTTGAAATTATAGTCAAATTTGCTTTAAAGCTATAATTGACTTATTAAGTTAATCAAATATCTAAGGTTTTCCCTTAAGATAATGAATTATTAACACAAGTGGCATAATTGATGTTTTCTGTAGAAAATTATGATAAAATACTTATAATGTACAATTCAAAACTTGATAAACGAATCCAGATAGAGCGTTTGAACACGCTTATTAATAATCTTCCTTCATCTTTGTTCACCACTACCCTTGCGAGTGTCTTTATTTTTTTTGTTTTATATTCACATGAAGCGAGTATTGGTGCTATTATATGGATTAGTTCTATTTTAACCCTTACTTATTTACGTCTAATCCATTTTATTAAACTCAAACACTTAAAGAAAAAAACACGTTTAAAAGAAGAAAAAATAATTTTGTTGGGTATCTTTTTGTCAGGTTTGCTTTTTGGTTCTTCTGTCTTATTTATTTTTCCCACTGAGAGCATCGCCCTTCAAGCCCTTATGTTTTTTATTATGAGTTCAATGATTGCAGGCTCTGTAGCACTTTATTCTTCACATATTTTTGTTTTTGTGCTATATTCTGCTCCTATATTTTTATCTTATCTGCTTCGTGCATATTTTATGCCTGAGTATTCTGTCTCTTTAATGATTATTGGTATTGTTTATTATGCCGTGATGCTTTCTACAATTTTTAGAGTCAATCATTCCATTATCAACTCCCTTCAAACTCAATATTTAAATAAAGACCTTGTGAATAACCTCTCTTTTGCAAAAGAGGAGTTAGAAAAATCTAATCAGGAACTACTTGATGAAAACAGTGTTCGTAAAGATACAGAAGAGAGACTCTATAACTTAGCTAATTTTGACCCTCTAACAGGGCTTGCAAACCGTCATCTTTTTAAAGAAAATTTACACAGTTCTCTTAAAAATGCTCAGGAAAACAGTTCTAAGGTAGCCCTTCTATTTTTAGATCTTGATAACTTCAAGATTATTAATGACACCCTTGGTCATGCTATGGGGGATAAACTCCTCATTGCCGCTTCACGTAGATTAGAGAGTCTTTTAAATAAAAACTGTAGTATTTCTCGTTTAGGGGGAGATGAATTCGTAATTATCATGAATATGGTTGAAGAAATAGAAACTATTAAAAAACTTGCAAAAAAGATAATCTCTATGCTTGAAGCACCTTTTAACCTCAATGAGCATGAGATGTTTATTGGTACAAGTATTGGGATTAGTCTGTATCCTACCGACTCAACACAGATGGACATTTTACTCTCTTATGCTGATACTGCCATGTACACTGCGAAAGATAAGGGAAAAAATAATTATCAATTTTTTACCTCTAAAATGTATGAAAAGATTCTTTTTAGACATGACATTGAAACAAAACTTCATCATGCCATACAAAACAATGAACTTCGCCTTGAGTACCAACCAAAGATTGACATCTCTACGCAAACCGTTATTGGAGCAGAAGCCCTTTTACGTTGGGAACAAACAGACTTGGGCTATATTTCGCCCTCTGTATTTATTCCTATTGCTGAAGAGAGTAGTCTCATTAACGAGCTAGGAAAGTGGGTAATAAACAAGGTCTCTAAAGATATTGCTCAACTACAACAAGACTTTAAAAATAAGCTCTGTGTTAGTATTAATATCTCCTCCTCACAGATCTTACATCAGAATCTTCCTAAACTTATTCAAGAAAACCTAGAAAAAAACAGTATTGATGCTGCTGCTTTAGAACTTGAATTTACAGAAAACATGTTAATTAAACAGTCTCGCAAAAGTCTTCATGTTCTTAATGCCTTAAGAGAGATGGGTATTAAACTCTCTATTGACGATTTTGGTACCGGATACTCTTCATTAAACTACTTAAAAACACTGCCGATTCATACCCTTAAAATTGATAAATCTTTTATCTGTGATACACCTGCTTGTGAAGGAGATTGTGCTATTGCTAAAAGCATTATCTCTCTTGCCCATAATCTTAATTTAGATGTTGTTGCTGAAGGGGTTGAAACGCCTGAGCAGCTCAAATTTTTAAAAGAAAACGGGTGTTCTAAAATACAAGGTTTCTACTTCTCTAAACCCTTAGATATTAATGCCTTTGCTGCTTACTTAAATGCCCCTGCTTCTAAAATTGAGCAAGCACTTTTCAACTAAACTTATTTATCTTTATAATGAGGTAATTAACACTTATTCAAATGACTATTTCTAAACTCTAACTTAATTTTTTATATCAATTTTCAACTCAATACTGTGATATGTTATATTTCCGAAAAGGATTTTAATGTACACGGACATTTACAACCAGATTAAGGCTGACAAAGAGTATCAGACCTTAGTTAAAAGACGAAAAAGATTCGCACTTAGCTTAACTATTATTATACTTTTTGTCTATTTTAGTTTTATTCTTACCCTTGCTTATGCGCCTAATGTGTTTGCCATACCCTTAAGTGAAAATGGGGTTACCACCTTAGGTATCCCCGTTGGTGTTGGTATTATTGTTTTTTCATTTATTCTTACTGGCATTTATGTAAGAAAAGCCAATCATGAATTTGACACTATTTTGAACCGTCTGAAAGATGACCTAGGAATTCAACATGATTAAGGCATTTTTATTATCTCTTTTTTCTTTATCTTTAATGGCAGATGCTTTTAGTGGTGAGGTTGAAAAACAGTCTCTTAATATCTCTGCCATCATTATGTTTGTCCTTTTTGTTGGTTTAACCTTAATCATTACCTATTGGGCAGCTAAACGCACCTCAACCACAAAAGACTTTTATACAGCAGGTGGAGGAATTACTGGTTTTCAAAACGGTTTAGCCATTGCAGGAGATTATATGTCAGCAGCTTCATTTCTTGGTATTTCAGCCCTTGTATATGCTAATGGTTATGATGGGCTTATCTACTCTATTGGTTTCCTTGTAGGCTGGCCAATTATTCTTTTTATGGTGGCAGAAAAACTTCGTAACCTTGGAAAGTTCACATTTGCTGATGTCGCGTCATACCGTTTAAAACAAAAACCCATTCGTATTCTTGCCTCGTTTGGAGCTATTGCAACCGTGACACTTTATCTTATTGCACAGATGGTAGGTTCGGGTAAACTTATTCAACTTCTGTTTGGGCTTGATTATGAGGTTGCGGTTATTTTAGTGGGTATTTTAATGATTTTGTACGTCACCTTTGGTGGTATGCTAGCAACCACTTGGGTTCAAATCATTAAGGCAGTTTTACTTCTCTCAGGTGCCACATTTATGGCATTTATGGTGATGAAGAGTATGCACTTCTCTTTTGAAACTCTGTTTGCCACTGCGGTTAATGTTCACCCTAAGGGTTTAGCTATTATGGCACCAGGTGGTCTTATCTCTGATCCCATCTCTGCTATCTCTTTAGCCATTGCCTTAATGTTTGGAACAGCTGGGCTTCCTCATATCTTAATGCGTTTTTTTACTGTTTCAAATGCTAAAGAGGCACGAAAGTCTGTCTTTTACGCAACCGGTTTTATCGGTTACTTCTATATGCTAACCTTCATCATCGGTTTTGGCGCAATTGTTTTAGTTTCTACTAATCCTGAGTATCTTGATGCAGGAAAAGCACTGATTGGTGGAAATAACATGGCAGCCATTCACCTCTCTCACGCTGTTGGTGGAGACCTCTTTTTAGGTTTTATCTCTGCTGTTGCTTTTGCAACCATCTTAGCTGTTGTATCAGGGTTAACCCTTGCAGGTGCTTCTGCCATCTCCCATGATTTATACTCAAATGTTTTTGTAGAAGGAAAAACAGATGAAAAAAAAGAGATGAGGGTCTCTAAATACGCAACCATAACCTTAGGTATTGTTGCCATCTTTTTAGGTATTGCCTTTGAAGAACAGAATATCGCTTTTATGGTTGGTCTAGCCTTTGCCATTGCTGCTTCGGCTAACTTCCCCATTTTATTTCTTTCTATCTACTGGTCTAAACTAACAACACGAGGTGCATTTATTGGAGGAAGTCTTGGTTTAGCCACCGCTGTACTCTTAGTTATTCTTGGCCCTATTGTTTGGGTTCAAGTTCTGGGCAAT
>JAJRQV010000079.1 GCA_024280035.1 Campylobacterales bacterium | reverse complement strand
CGTTGTGTGACAAAACAAACACTCTAAAAACTTCCCTTGCAGACATAAAAATATTAGATAAACAATAAACAGTTATAATATCAATAATAAATTTAAAATACTAATTTAAGGCTTAATACATAATACAAAAAGGTAAAGATAATAAGTTATTTAGCTTTAACGATGATAATACTTGTCAACGGCGGAGTTAAAAGGGGACTGGTCGAAGAAATCATAACCTAAAGATTTGTAATCATTAAAAACATATACACTTTAGTTGGATTTAACACACCCTTAGATACACTAAGTTTATAAATTTTAAGGACAAAGAGGTCTATACATTTGAAGTCATACCAGAATCTTGTTTTACTCAAATCTCTTTATCGATATAAATCCTTAGGGTTCTCCTATATGGACCCCATTAGTCTTAATAATGAAGACAGCCGTTTCAGTGATATTCTTCCGCACGATATTAATGCCTTACACTCCCAAATATCACAATGTCACCTTTGTGACCTTAGTAAAACACGACAAAGAGTCTTAAGTGGTTTTGGTAATGCTAATGCTGAGATAATGATTATTGATGCTTACCCATCAATGCTAGAAGATGAGAGTGGAGATAGTTTTTCAGGACGGGCAGGGTCATCTTTAAAAAAAATGATAGAAAATGTTTTAGACTTAAACATCAACAGTATTTATCTTACCCATATTCTTAAATGTAAACCTTCTCATCAAAATAAGGTTTTAGATACGGAGTTTTCCAGTTGTAAACCTTATTTACTTAAGCAGATAGAATTAGTTAACCCTAAAATAATTGTTAGTTTAGGTGAACTTGCCTATACTCATCTTATTAAAGACAGTAATAGTTTTGAAAATGTTAGAGGGCATAAGATTCCATTTGAGAACAGAACCCTCATTCCTATTCATCATCCATCACATCTGTTACGTAACCCTTCACTAAAAAAGTGTACAATGGGCGACTTGCAAATTATTAAAGGCTGTCTCACCCAATAAAGTTTTTCTAAGAAAAGCCTTAGCTCAGACCTTATAAATAACACCTCCTTATCAGTTTTTACAAAAAAACTTTTAATGAGTAAACACCATAAAAAAGGACATCTCTTATATGCTCAAATATTTTATACTCTTAACTTTTTTTCTTAGCTCTATTTATGCACAAAGTTTTCTTGTCTCCTCTGTCCCTCTGCCTAAAACCTATGTTTTAAATAATGAGATAGAAGTCTGTGATAATGAATGTCTTTATAAACTCATTGAAGAAGAACGTTTTTTTAGTTTTTTAGCCTATGCTAAAGATAAAAATGAAGACCCTGCACTTAATGACATTCTACTTATTCAGATATCTCTTTTTAATGTAGAGCGTATGCGTCAATATACTGAATTAAAAATAGCCATGCTACTTCCTTATCGCGTTATTGGGCGGTATGCTTACTCTACAACTAATGCAGCCTTTGCTTATTATTTAACTAAAAATCGTGCCTTTGAACTTCGCACCTACCGTGTTGAATCTGAAGAGAGTGAAGAGTTAGAAAAAGTACTTAAACAGATTGAAGAAGATGATTTTCATTATGTTATTGCGCCCCTGACCAAAAAGGGTGCGAAAAATGTTGTTGATTTAGAGTTATCTATGCATATTTTCTTTCCTACTATTCATCAAAGTGATATCAATGTAAGTCATGATTATGTTTATTATGGTGGAATTAATTACCAAAAACAGCTTGAGAGTTTAATGCCTTATGCTGCTACTCCACTGACTGTGTTTTATGATAAAAATCAATTGGGTAAAAAACTCACAGAGATGACAAAAATTGAGTATCTTTATGCTTTTGATCAAAATATCACTAAAAATCGTGTAGTTTATGAAGATGATGAGGGTCTTGCAATGACACAAAAAGAGATGGATGACCTTAACCTTACCTACTCAAATAAGCCAAGGTTCTACGCCTTCCCTATTGCAAAACGCACTTCTAACTTAGAAGCCCAACTCAAAGACAACATGAATATCCAAGAGGGTTCATTTTTACTCAATACTCCTGTAGTTAAAAGTGCCATGGTTATGTCTCAACTTACACTTTATGATGTCAACCAGACCAATGTTTTATCAACACAAATTAATTATAACCCTGAGCTTTTACTGCTTACTCAACAAAAAGATAGAGAAAATATGTACATTGCTAACTCGATTAATTACCATAATAACATCATGATTGAGTCCAATGCCTTACTTAGAAACAATATTGTATATGACTGGATTAATTATGCGACTACTATTGGAGCAGATTATTTTTACCATATGATTACTTCAGCAAGGCGAGAATACCCACAAGAGATTATTAATAATCAAGTGCATTATCCTATTTCAATTGTAAAACCAACCTACTCGCGTTTTATAACTGTTGAAATTATTAAAGAAGATAGTATAGAAGTTTTACCTGTACAAGAGGAAGCGTTAGACAATGAAGATGAGGATTAAGCCTCTTTAAAAAAAATCTCTTTTAAATAATTTTGAGCATCTTTGCTCATACGTCCAATCTTTCTCTCTTTAATAAAACCAAGTTTTATCTGCATCTCAAAAAGAAGTTCATCTTTTTTATAAACACATTGCTCTAATACTAAGGAACTTCTTTTCATGCTTAAGACCTCTGTCTTCACCTCAAGTAAGTCCCCTAGTCTCGCAGGAGCTTTAAACTTAGCCTCTAAAGAGACAACAATGAATTCTCCTCCTTCTAATAAAGGGACAGAACCTACCTTAAAAAAATATTCTGAACGTGCACGTTCACAAAAATTCAGATAATTAGAATGATAAACAATTCCCCCCGCATCCGTATTTTCATAATAGACTCGTATTTCCACCTATTGACTCCCTATCCTTACTCATGAACTGTATTTACAGCAGTATTGTGAGTTTTTTATATGTACTGTAAGTTTATCTAATAAGTGTAAAAAGTTCCTTATTAAAAATGAGTTTATGTACTTAACTCTTACTACTTTTAAGGTCTTGAATACTTTAGTTGATAATCTTGGCAAACCTTTTTATTTAGATCAAGTACCTTATGTAATCTTTCAATATTTTTCAGCATCTTATTTTCAAAATATACCTCATTTTTTTTATCATAAGCGTGAATTTTCACTTTCATATCTAAGGTTATATAAAAATATTCACTAGGACTTAATCCACATTTTATTAGTTGAGTTTCAAGTTCAGCTACTTCATTAATAGTTTTTGGATATAACATTTACCCCTCCCCCCCCCACCTTTTATTTATCAAACACTCATTCCCTCAATCATAACATCTACCTTAACCTAACAATTTCACATTTTCAAAAATCAATTAGGGAAGAAATTAGGCGTCAAAGTACAAACTACTATTAGACTCTTTATTTTTACGCTCACCTATTAAATTGTTACTTTTTATGTGCAACATGCTTCAATCTTATTAGAGTCAATAAAAACTAATATATATATTTTATACATCATAGTAAATTTAACCAAATAAAAATAGGAAAAATCCACCAAATCAAAAATAATTTTAATATTTTAATCTAGTCAATAACATTAAAAATATATTTTAATTCTAAGACATATTTCTTTGTCTGTGGGCTCCAATAGGTGTTTTTCAAATTGAATATTTGAGATGTAGTTTATTTGTTTTGGTAAATTTTAATACTGTTTTCTTTGATATAGGCTTGAAATTTTGAAGGAAGAACATTAACAAACTTTTTAAAGGCACGGTTCATATGAGACTGGTCAAAAAAATCATAACCTAAAGATTTATAGTCATAACCATTATGCACTAACTCTTTAGATACCTTATAAAAACGCAAGGTTTGAATAAACTCTTTCGGAGTATAACCCACTACTTTTTTAAAGTCTCTTTCTAAACTGGTTCTACTGTATGAAAAAGTTGTTAAAATTTCGCTCACTTTTACACTGCTTAAGTTTTGTTCTATAAAAGCAATAATCTCATCCATTTTTTTACAATAACTTGGGTCTCCTTAGCATCTTCTTTGAGCTGAAGGAGACATTTTTCAAAATAATGAAGTTGCTCAGATACGGAGTCTAAGGTGTAGATTTCATTAAAAATATTTTTAGTATGAATAAGTTCTTCAAAAAGAATGTGTCTCTCTTGTAGTTCATGAGCATTTTTAGCAAAAAGGCGATGATACGCAGTGGGATGAAGTTCAATACCATACATGGGAAAACGTACACTATTTTTCTCCGTCACAATAATACGAATAATATTCGTAAACTTAATTCCCACACTGAATTTTTTAGGAACATGATGAAGAATCTCATCAGAGTTTGCCCCAAGGACAACCCCTTCTATTCCCGGATTAAAAAGTAGATAATTTCCTAAATTAGGTAAAACCCATAACTTCTCTTGATCTTCAATAGACTGAATCTCTACATATTGTTTAACAATACCTTTTAGTGCGTCACACGGTTGATGTATAGCAAGTTTCATTTTCTCTTCTTATCGCAACTATAAATGGATAACTATCCATATTATAAAGGACATTAACAAGAACAAGTAAACAGATAATCAGATTATTGTGATTAGTAATATAAGTTTATCTTTGCATTACTGCAGGTAACACTCCTCATAAGAGAACAGTGTCTATCGTATTTTTAAAATAGGCTCGTATCTATATTTATGCTGGGTTAACGTCTAAAACACGTTTAATCTCAGCCTTGAGTTCAGGAACAATATTGTCTGCTTTATTAGCCATCCATTCTAAATAATTTCTATCTTCATTAACAACATCAGCTGGTGCCTTACCCTTATATTTTCCAAAACCTATAATAAGAGCAACCTTATCTTTTGTTAGATTATAATAGTGTTCAAAACTGTACTTTAAGTCCATATCCAAGTCAAAGGTCTCTAACATATACGCAAGACTTCTACGTTCCATTAAAGCAACCTCTTCAATACGTTTACCCTTATGTTTACCAAAGGGCATAATCTCCATCAAAATTGGCTTAGAACACATCTGTACCATCATGTCTTGTTCATGGTTATTAAGAAGATGGTCATAAAAGTTTTTTAGTACTATTACATCACCTAAAGCATCATGAGCTGCAATTTGAACACCTAAGTCTTGCATCTGTTGTGCCTCTTTTTTATATAAACCTAAGGCATAACGATTATACTGAAGCCCATGCGGATCTTCATGATAAAAATAACGATGAATTCTAAAAGTATCTACGAGTTTCATTTTTGATTCAAAACCCTCTTTGGATAACATGCCTAAGTCAAAATCTGCACTTTGGATAATAAAAATATTTTCAGGAGTATTCAATTCTTGCAGACGCGCGAAACCTTTAAGGTCTTGACAGCGTGGTTTACCTTCTAGCATTTCAGGGGTAATATGGTGAATTGCCATAGCATCAAACTTACTTATCAGAGGTGCTTGACAGAATTCATTATGTACTTCTTCAATTTTTCCATTAAAGTCAGTCACCAAATAACTCAATTGTATAATACGGTCTTCTTCTAAAACACCTGTTGTTTCTGTATCTAAAATCACTAGTTTTGACATATAAAATCCTTATGTAAAAGGATATCTAAAAAAGTCTAAAACTTAAGTTCTTATCTAAGAAGTCTAATGAGGTTCACCTGGAAATGATGGACCTGTTTTACTTGAATTTACAATTTCAATCATATCTTCATGTGAATCATTTATCTCTAGGGCTTCAATCTCAGGTTCAACTAAGGCAGAAACGGGAGTAATTGAAGGAGAAACACCTGTCTTTAATTTCTCATTTTTCATTCTTAATTCATTTATGACCTGGGTTAAGGTGTCTGATTTTTTATGCTCTTTTGTGAGTTCTAGGCTTAATAACTCTTTTTCTGTCTCTAAACGTTGGATATTCTCTTCTAAGTGTAAAATCTGTTTTTCTAGGTCTGTTTTTTCTACTTCTAAAGTTTTATTATCTTGTAAATGTGAGTTTTTCTCATCATTAAGGTTTTTATGAAGGTTTTGTAGTCCATGAAGGTCAAAATTAAGTTGTTCTACCTTTTTAATTTCCGCATCTAACTTCTCCTGTACCCCTTCAAGTGCATTTTGAGCAGTGTGCATTTTAGCAGAGGCTTGCATCTTTTCTTGGGTGATTTCTCCATGACGTTGGGTTAAACGAATGTTTTCACTCTGTAAAAAAGCAAGATCTGTATTTCCACTTTGATATGCCTGTAACTCTTGCTTAAGGCGTTCAATCTCTGCCAATAGAACAGGGTTGTCTTCTTGTGTTTCATCCTTTTTATCTTCTTGACGTTGATGCATAGCACTATTAACTAAACTCAGTGCTGAGTTCTCATCTTTAAGTGCTGCGTTTTCCCCTTTTAAAGCCTCTATCTCATTACTTAAACTCTCTAGATTTTGATTTAAAACCTCTTGTTTAACATTTACTCGTAGGTTCTCAGAAGAAGCCTTTATCTTCTCTTCTTGAAGCTGAGTTTTATTTGCATTTAGCGCATCTACTAAAGAAGACTTCTCTTTTAATTGCTCCCCAACAACACTATTAAGTTCACGTAGATTGGCTTTTTCAGCTTCATATTCTTCAACTTTTATAGCATAGGCTTCTGTATCTTCTTTTACCTGTGTAACCAGTCTCTCATTTTTACTTGAAAGGTCTTGAATATGTTCGTTTAAAGAGTCAGTTTTTGCTTCTAAGACTGACACCTGTGTTTGATATTTTTGAATCTGTTCAACTGCGGGTTGCAGACAATCTGGTAAGTCAGACATAATAATCCTCTCTGCTTATATAAAGTACTTAACTACAGCATATAACAAAAAGGTAAATAAATATTTTAATTAAATGAGGTTTTTCGTAAAAAAGAGGTGCATGTCACCTTTTGGTGACATAAAAAGCTATAAAATCTAATTACTTGGGTTAATAACTTCGATAACTTCCAAACCAAAACCTGAAAGCCCAACAAAATCAGCCTTTTTCGCCGTAGTTAATAAACACATCTGTTTAATACCTAAACTCTTTAAAATCTGAGCACCCACCCCATACTCTTTCATGGCAACATGGTGATGGTTAGGCTGGTTAATAAAGACTAATACCCCTGAATTTTGTTTTAAGTAATTAATAGAGTCTATTAATTGATTATACTTTTCGCTGCTTGATAAAAGTTCAAAGTCTGAAATAATATTATGTACTTTTACATTCGCACGTTCGCCTGCATTATAAAAGACGATGGCAGTATGTTGAATATCTTCATGATCGGTAAAGGTGTGCTTTTTCACCTTTGTTCCAAAAAAGTCTGACTCTTCTACCTCTATGTTTTTAATCAAAGATTCATTTGCAAGTCTGTACTCAACAATATCAGAAATATAAACAATTTTTTGATCATGTTTTTTAGCAAACACTTCTAAATCATCACGTCTTGCCATGGTTCCATCTTCTTTAATGATTTCACAAATAACTGAAGACTCCGCAAGACCTGCTAAACGACAAAGATCAACAGAACCCTCGGTATGCCCCGTTCTGATTAATGTACCACCCTCTTTTGCAATCAGAGGGAAGATATGCCCTGGTTTGGCTAATTCTGTTGAGCGACTAAGAGGATTTGCTAAGATTTTAATTGTCATATCACGTTCTGCTGCTGAAATACCTGTTTCTGCTTCTACTGCATCTACAGAAACCGTAAAAGCTGTCTCATACATCGAGTTATTGTTTGACACCATAGGATTAAGCTCTAAACGTGAGGCGATCTCGTTAGATAAGGCAACACAAATAAGCCCTCTGGCATGCGTTGCCATGAAGTTTACATGTTCAGGTGTAGAAAAAGTTGAAGCATAAACTAAATCACCTTCATTTTCACGGTCTTCATCATCCATCATGATGACCATGTTTCCTTTTTTAATCTCTTGTATTGCAACTTGTACGCGCTCTATTGGTGTCATTTTATATCTTTTATTAAATTTTTAGAATTATATCTAAATTTATTTAGCCTGATGTTCATCATCTTTATGATCATGTTTCTCATCACTGTGTTCATCTTTACCATGCTTATGCAAACCAAGCTTACAATAAATTGCACCCAAAGACGATTGAGCAAAAACATCACCCTGTGCCGCAGCTTGTTTGTTCCAATAGATGGCTTTATCAACATCTTCTTCTACCCCTATACCGTAATAATAGAGTAGTCCTAAACGGTGTTGAGCCTTAGAAAAACCTTGTTTTGCAGACTTTTTATACAGGTCTGCTGCTTTTTTCATATCTTTTTTAATCCCAAGTGCTTCTTCATACATAATTCCAAGATAAGCCTGAGCAGCAGCATCTTTTTGTTCAGCTGCTTTTTCATACCAGTAACGGGCTTTGTCATAATTAACATCCACACCCTTACCCTCTTGATAAATAACACCTAAGAAGAATTCTGCTTCTTTACTTCCATTAGCGGCTGCTTTTTCATACCAAGAGAGCGCTTTTTCTGAGTCTTTTTTAACGCCCTTGCCTGTCTCACACATACCACCTACAACAAATTGTGCTTTAACAACACCTTGTTGAGCCGCTTTTTCGTACCAATAAAAGGCTTTATTATCATCTTTTTTTGCGCCCTTACCCTGATAATAAACATTTCCAAGTTTATATTGGGCACGAATAAATCCCATATTTGCCGACTTTGTCCATAAGTCAATTGCCTCAGTTTTATCTTTTTGTACACCCTTACCTGAGTAGTACATATTTCCAAGAAGATAAAGGGCTTGCATATTATTATCAAGTTTTTGAAGTTCGATAAAAGCTGTTTTATATTCTCCGTTTTTATAGGCGGTAAAAGCATCTTGGCTTGCGAAAACAGAAATAAGCATAAGAAGGAAGATTAATATTTTTTTCATAAAAGAAGTGTACTCCTATTTTAGTTAGAAACTCTTTAGCTTTATCTCAAAAGGCTTCATTTACCATAAAACCCTTTTCCACCCAAAGCTTCATTCCCCCTTCAAGATAAGTGACATTTTTAAAACCCAACTCTTTCATTCGAAGGGCAACAAAAATAGCACGTGGACCATGCCCACAAAAAACAATATAAGTATCATTTTTATTATGTTTACTCAAAATTTTTACCACATACTCAAACTCTATTAAACCTCTTGATATTTTAATCACTTCACCTTCTGTATTAATAGAACTCATGTCCCATTCATTAGAATTTCTTACATCAATTAAGATAGCACCATTTTTAATCATTTTATTGGCTTCTTCAGGTGTTACCCCTGTAACTTGACCCTTAGCCTTAGCAATCAAGGAATTAAGTTCAGGCGTGTATTGGGTAGCAAAAAGGAGTGTTGTTATTAAGAGAAAAGAAGAAAAAAGTTTTAACATCATTTGTCCTATAAATAGATAAGTTCTATTTATTATATTTTCTTTTATTAAAGCTTTCTAGGGTTAAAAAAATTAATATGAAGATTTAAAACTTGATAGATAAAACAATCCTTGCTAAAAGCAAGGATTAAGAGGGATTATTCTGTTGCCTCAGCCAAAATAGCTTCAAAGTCTTTTTGAGCATTTTTTAAGATTCTTATGGCATTTTCATCGTCCATATCCATTGAAGATATCCAGTTATATACAGAAGGAAAAGACATAGTTAAGGTATTAGTACCTTTTGCCTTATACATATAGAGTGTACAAGGCGCATACGCACCTGCTTCGGGGCGTTTTTCAGATACAGCATAAATAACCGACAATTTACAAATTGAGTAAGCATCATAAATATCATAATCACTATTCCCAGCACTTTCAAATTCTGCTGCAAATTCCACAAAACCTGCTACTACAAAGGCATTTGCATCAAAACCTGCTTCAATTTCTGCTTGAAAGTCTTCTTTTTGATCTAAAATATCAATTTCAGGATCCATCTCAAACTTATAAGTTGTTACTAATGCACCCTGTTGGGTATTAATATTATAAGAAACTTTCTCAAAAGTACCCTTAAGCATTGCTTTTTTTAGAACATCTTTAATCAGTTGCGTATACGCAAGTAGATCCTTATCATCAACAGGAATTCCTGTTACTTTAGACCAGCCTGCTGCAGTTAAAGAGGATACAGAAAAGTTTTTAGAACCGATACGAGAGAAAAAAGACATACTCATCGGAGAGAAAAGCCCAATCGTGGGATACTTTTTAACTAAGACAGCAACATTAGCAGAACGATGCGTAGTAAAAAGATGATAAAGGTCATGTCGAGTACCTTTAAATTTTGCCTTAAAAGCAACATTCATATCATTATTTCCATCTATAATAAAACCAGCCTCTTCAAATGCTTTTTCTACGCTTTTTGCTGTGATTTTTCCATCTATATTAGTAGAAGTCCAAATTTGTATATCTTGAGTTTTTGCCATTAATCCCGTTACAAATATCGCTATGATAAGCAAACCTTTAATGATTTTAGTCATAAACTTTCCTTTATTTAATATATTAATTATATATTTGCAAACTTAAATAATCAGTAATTTGTATTAAAACTTATTATACTTTATCAAGGGCGTAACATATTCATGTACATTAATAAAAAGACATTATTTCAATAGAATAAGATAAGGGTATTAAAAAAAAGGAAGGATTTTATAGGGTTAAAAGAGCTCTCTACCTTATGCGTTTTTACATAAGGTAGAAAAAATTACATATCTAGAGCTTCCCACTCTTCATAAGCTTTCATTAGGTGTTTACCCATTTTACCTTCAAAGTCATCCCATTTATGGTAAGCTTTTAGGCGTTTAATAGCATCTTCTTTAACTTCATAAGATTCTAAATCATTATCATAAGCACGTTTTGCTTCTTCAACAATAACTGTCATATAACCAATGAATGGATCTAAAGTCTCATGCATTTTACCTGAAGGACCATGCCCTGGAATATAAGTTTTATGTTCAGGTTCTTTTTCAATCTCTTTTAAAAGTGCGATATTTCCTTGAATATTAGACGAAGCATCAAAACCACCTAAACGGCCTTTCATAACATTATCACCCATAAACATTGTGTCTGAATTTAGGTGTGTAATAACGATATCAGTATCTGTATGGGCACGTTCAGGATGAAAAATCTCAAACTTTTGTCCATCAATTTCAATTGTCTTACCGCCTAAAACTTCCATGTTAGGGAAAGGGAAAGGATTGTTAGTTCCTTTAAGATTACCCGTAAGGCTCTCTAAGATACCATACCATTGATCTGCTCCACCCTCTTTAACAACTTTAATCATGTTAGGATGCGCATAAATTTTAAGATCAGGGTATTTTTCTAATAAGGCTTTATTAGCAAACCAATGATCCCCATGTTTATGTGTATTAATTGTAGCAATAATAGGTTTTTTGCTTACTTTTTCAATCTCAGCAAGAATCTTCTTACCTACATTATAGTTTCCACCTGGATCAACAATGATAAGCCCATGCTCACCCTCAATAATAGTAGGATTATTCATAAATCCTTCATTTTCTTTATTAGGATCCATTACTGGTCCGTGCATAATATAAACATTTGCATGGTCTTTTTTAAACTCAAAGTTTCCATATTTACCTAGGGTAAACGCCTGTGCTGATACAGCTAAAACGCCAGCTACTACTAATGATGTTACAATTTTTTTCATCTATTCTCCTTGTTTGTCTTCATTTAGAAGATAAATATTATCACCGATTGAGATGCTTCCGTCTTTAATTACTTTTGCAAAAATACCTCTGTCATTTTTCAGAAGTTTTGGCAAAGAGCTATCTACATTAGCTAAGGACTTGCACAAAGTACAGTGCTGAGAAATCTCCAATACAAGCTCACCAATTTGAAGTTGAGCACCTTTACTTAAGTGGTAAGGATTATAATCTATTAAAATATTTTCACCTAATGCACTGTGAGGAGCGTCTACTCCCTTAGATAAGGCCAGTTCATAAGACTCTATTGAGGCAATAAGAACGGAACGTTGTATATCTTTATTATAATATTTATCTTCTATAACGCCTTTAGCGTCAAAAGATAATTCTGTTTTGCTTATTCTACCATTTTTGCTTGAAATAAACATTTTTAAAACTTTTCCGACGTGTTTTGTCATCTTAGTTCTTTCCCTTAAATTCTTCTATGCCCATATCTTCATAGGCTCTGGCACTAATATAAGACAATAGTTTTGAAAAATATTCTCTCTTTTGATAACCTGCTTGGGCATAAATCATCTCATTATTTCCATCAATAAACACAACTGACGGGTAAATATCATAATCTAAATAACGTGCGAAGTTACCACGAGAACCTCTAAAATCTTTATACAATACAACACCATAATCATTTATATTAATATCAACATATATAAAGTTATTTTTGATTTGTTTTTCTACCGTATTGGTATGAAGTGTATCTCTTTGCATCCGTGTGCAAAAACCACAACCAGGAGAGTGAAAAAAAACAAGAATATGTTTTTTTTCCTCTTTTGCTTGTAATGAGAGTGTATTAAAATCAATGTTACTCGCCTTAGCTAAGCTAAAAAGAGCAAGTATTAAAATTAATATTCTTTTCATTCTCTGAGGTTAAATCTCTTACAGCATATCAAATTCATCAAACGCGTATGAAACGTTGTTTGAATTAAGAATATCGTACATTTTTTTGTCTTTGAATTCAGGAAGTGTAACCACTTCATTAATTTCAGTTGCATCAACATCATTTTCAATTGCTGCCATAATTCTATCTTTAGTCAGTGTGAAATAAAGTTGTGCTTCATCTGTTGCTGTTTTATCTGTAATAAAACCGTGACCTGGGATAAGTGTTTCCCAGCCCTTAGCCTTAATCATAGAAAGTGCTTTAAGTTGACCCATAACAGCACCATCACGACCTGAAGTAATACGACCATTCATTACTAAGTCACCCGCAAAAAGAACCTTGCTTTCTGGCATAAATAAGAAGTAATCTTCGTCTGTATGTGCTTTAACAGGAACAGGAATAACCTGAAAGTTAATTCCACCAACAGTAAAGTCATACTCTTCTTTAATTGATTTATCTACAGGAATAATATTTGTACCGGCAATAGCATTTTCAGGAAGTACTTTAAACATACGTGTAATATCGCCTGCTTTGTATTTCGTGTTAATTACTGATGGTCCAATAAGTTCTGCACCAAATTTTTGCTTGTAGAAATCATTACCTAACCAGTGATCATCATGTTCATGTGAGTTCACAATTACTTTAACTGGAAGTTCGCCTACTTCTTTACTCATAGCAGCGTACGCTTGTTTAGCAAAAACATATGAAGGACCTGTATCAAATACTACAAATGCATCACCCGTTTTAACGTAACAGTTGTTCGCCATATTACCTGCATTTTCAGGTGTTGGTTTGTCTAAAGCACCGAAAAAACACCAAACATTGTCAGCTACTTTTTTTGGAGCAAGTTTGTAATCAAACTCTGACGTAGCAGGTGCAACTGCTTGTGCAGCTGCTTCTGGAGCGGCTACTGTTTTAGTCACTGCAGCTGCTGGAGCAGCCTTAGTTTCAGTTTCAGTTGTTCCCTTGTTATCTGAACATGCTGTCATTAAAAGAGCAGTTGAAACAAGAAGTGAAGAAATAATTTTCTTTTGCATTTGTATCCCTATTTTTAGTATCGTATCGCGGTTCATAAAGAGCAGTCTCTTTAGCGATACACACAAAAACTTCAAAAAGTACTTGTGTGTACAGCTATCTAAGTCCAAAAGGACTTAGTAGTACTAAAAAAAATTATTTGATTTTTTTAGATTCAGAAGTAACTTTACCGTTATTATCAGTAACAGTCATTTCTAGCATATCACCTTTTTTAGCACCTTTGAATTGGAACTTAAAAAGTGGGTTTTTAGAGATAAAACCACTTGTAGATACTTCGTATACAGTTTTACCACCAACTTTACCGATGATATGTGCGATAAATTCTGGTTTGATTTTTTTCTTCTCAGCTTCTTCTGGACCTGCCATTGGGCTTTTGAACATAACTTTAACTTTTGCTATATCTTTTTTCATTTTTGCTTTTAATTTCATGAATGATTCCTTATTTTTTTATTTTTTTAACGCAATTTTATGAGAGGGGGGTTGGATCAACCTCCACAACCACCGATAGAAACTTCTACTTTTTGTACTGTTTTGTACATTTTACCGTCACGACCTTTACCAATTACAGTAACGTCAGATGTTTTTCTCATTTTCATACGAAGATCGTAATTAATAATTGCGCCTTCAGGAATTGTGAATGCAGCAACTGCAGAACGTGGATTAGCATCTTGAAAGATTGCTACTGATTCTAAATCAACAGATGTTTTAATATTGATTGGAATAGATCCACCATTTTCAGCTAGTTTTGGAGCTTTAAGCTTGATTTTACCTTCGATACCATCAGTAGTACCATACATATCTTTGATTGCACCTGCAGAAGTAGCTTCTTGCCACATCTTTGGTTTAGTCTCTCTAAAGTTTTCAGCTACTAAGCTTGCTGGAACCATTGACGCTGCAACTGCTGCTGCACCAAATCCTAAAAAATTTCTTCTTTCCATTGTGTACTCCTTGTTTTTGGTTGAGGCTAGAATTATAGCCTCTTTTTTGTTTACTTATTTACTGTTAGTTACCATGTAATCAACAATATCGTGAATCTGTGCATCAGTTAAGTCCATGTTACCACCTTTAGCTGGCATACCACCTGTACCATTGATTGCATTTTTGTTCACAGCGTCCATACCTTTTACCATTACAGCTGACCATGTTTCATGATCACCAACAGCTGGGGCTCCCATTGTATCTGTTTTATGACATAAGGCACAGTTTGCTTCATAAAGCTCTTGAGCTTCAGAAATTGCACCACCAGTTTTTTTCTCTGGAAGATCTTTTAGTTGAGAATATGGTGGAACAACGTTAGTAATTTCATTTCCAATACGCATAACTTTTTCTTCTGGACAATCTGTCATACAACGTGTACCAACAGCTCCATAGTTTTTACGATCAGCAAAGAAAGCTCTTACGTTTTCAACACCTTTTGGACCATCAATATCTGGAACAAAACCATTACGGTTAGGCATTTTTATTTTTAAGAATTTTTCTCTGTTAAGAACATACTCATCATCCATAACTTCACCATCAATTTTGATGTTGTTTACCGCTAAAAGGTAAGCAGTTAAAGCATAAAGCTCATCATCCGTTAAAGATTTAGGGTGAGCATATGGCATTGCATCACGAATGTACCAAATTAAAGTACTTGCTTGAGGCCAGTAAGAACCGATAGTTCTTTTTGGAGCATCATTACCTGGGCATGTTCTTTGATTCTTAAGTGATTCTAAAGTACCACCTGAAAGAACTGGATAACCTGTTCCACCAGCACCGAAGTCACCATGACATGCAGCACATTGTTCTTCATAAAGCTCATCACCTTGCTCAACAGAACCTGAGCCTTCTGGTAAACCAGTACCATCAGGCATAATATCTGTATCCCAAGCCTTAAGCTCGTTAGCCGTAGGAACACGACCATTGTTTACTTTATCAGTACTTTGTTCATTAATATGATACGCAGTATACATACCATTTTCTCTCTTGTAAGTCATTCCACCATCAAGAGCATCTTTTTTACCATTGTACTGTCCCATAGAAGGAGCAGAACTGTTAGAAGCTGTACTTGTATTAGACGCTGAACAACCTGTAACGAAAAGTGCTGAAGCAAGGGCTACTGAAAGACCTGCTGTAATAAATTTATTATTTAACATTATCTACATTCCTCCCTTATGAACTTGGACAGTTATCTGTTCTAACTTGAACATTATGAACTGAGCCATCTTTTTTAACTTCCCAAGTAACAATTGAGTTTCTGTGATAAACACCTTCAACCCCAATAATATCTTTTTCTTGTGAAACAGTTGGTTGAACGTTACCGCTATCATCTACTGAACGAGACTGAAGCAACATTGGTTTACCATCAAATTTATGGAAGTAAGAGAAACGTGTCCAAGACTTAGGAAGCACTAAACCTTTAAGGCTAGCTTCTACGTAGTTTTTACCACCATCCATAGAGATATCTACAGCTTTAATTGTTCCGTGACCAGACCAAGCAATACCTTCGATTTCTACTAAATCACCAATCTTAAGATCAGACCATGGTTTTTCAGGACATGGATTAGTAATAATTGAATTTGTTTCTAATGTATAGAAATGCTGAATAGCTTTTCCAGACTTAGTTAGAACAGTATATTTAGAAGTCTCTTCTTTACAGTACCAAGGCTCTGCACCGAATTCTAAACGTTTTAACCATTTAATACATAAGTTAGCTTCCCAACCTGGTAGCATTAAACGAACTGGATAACCTTGTTCTGGACGTAAAGCTTCACCATTTTGAGCCCAAACAATCATTGCATCGTCAAGAACTTTTTCAACAGGAATAGTACGTGACATTTCAGAACCATCAGAACCTTCAGCAAGCATCCACTTAGCCTCTGGTTTAAGACCTAAATCATCAAGAACAGTTTTAAGACGAACACCTGTCCATTCTGAGTTACTCATCATACCTTTTACGAATTGTAAAGAGTTGAATTGTGGACCCTTCCACTCAGCAGCACCATTTGCAGGACACTCTAAGAAAAGAAGTCTATACTCAGATGGGTAACGTTTCAATTGCTCAAGAGTAAGCACTAAAGGCTTCTCAACAAGACCATGAATCATAAGTCTAAATTTATTAGGATCTACATGTGCAACACCATTGTGTGTACGTGTAAAGTGAAGACCATTTGGTGTAATAATACCTTCTAAGTCTGCTAATGGAGACATAGAAACCGCTGCGTGCATATCACCTGCAGAAGACATAAGGCTAGATGTTCTTCTAACTACATTATGCTCATAAGCAGATGGGATACCGTATGGGTGTTTGTTTAGTTCATCACCTAAAGTAGTTCCCCACTTTACATGATGCATGATGTTTTTATCATCTGCTGCTAAGGCAGCAGGTGCTAAGATGCCTGCAGCAGCGATCGCGCTAACAGATGCAGATTTTCTAAAAAAATCTCTTCTGCCAATAGACTCAACTTCAGAAGTCATATTTACTTTTGACATTTTTCCTCCTTGGTAATTTTTAGTTTATTCATTCTATTAAGAACACTAACACAAAACTAACAAAAACAACTTCCGTCGCCCTACCTTATTAGCTTTGAGAGAGTGTTCTCTCCAGATAATTAACTCTATTCATTTTTATTCTAAAATCTATATATTTATTGCAAAACAGCTATAGATATAAGATTAACGGGAATATTATAGGTTTAAGTGTCTAATAAATGACTTAAATAATATCACATAATCATCACAGCATTACCAAATGAAACACATGTTCGTAATTATTATAGTTATTATTCAAAATTATTTAACATATGTAAACCTAAAATATATCTTATCATTAACATTAGTATTTCAATTAACGTGAAACAAAGCTTATTTTATTTAATAAGTTCGATATTATGAAATGATTGTGGAGGCATTGTGTAATAATTACGAAGGAAGACCTGAAAGTTCTAAAAGTTTTTGATACTGCGATGCATCCAGGTCATCAGCTAAGGCATTAATAAGGTCAAAACAGATTTCACTGGCTTCCATCTTTTGTGTTTGAAGTTCATTATACTTATCTTTTAATGCTTGTATCTCTTCTCCTTCTTGGGTCATCTGTACAAGTAAGGCACTCTCATCTTCAAACATATTTGTGAAAAGTCTATCTTTTGCCTCATAACTAAAACGAAGGGCTTCAATAAGGTCTTCTTGTTTTCTTGAAAAGTTGAGATTTGTTTTAGGGTTTAAAAGTGTTTCTAGAACAACAGGAATTTTAAAAGGCATGGGCAAAGAAGAGTCAAAGCTAAGGTAATGACTCGTATGTGGGTTTGGAGAGTTTGAAAAACCTTGCATCATATCACCTTTGCTCACTTTATAGATAAGAAACGATTTACTGAATAATAAACTTTGTTAAATAAACCTCTTCAATATCACCATCTGCTAAAATATTATTGAGCCTCGTTTTGATATTGTTTTTAAGTGCCATTTTTCCTTTTTCCGTAGAAACTTGAGAAAAACGTTTCAAACTCATCTCCTCAATCACCGCATCACGTAAGACAATATTTTTATACTTAAGTTCATCTACCATATCTTCATTACTCATTTTTAGACGAACTTCTATACGCACAAACTTACCCGAACGATCATTAGTAGCCATATTAGCAGTAAAGTCACCTAAAAAAAAGACATCAGGCGTCTTATACTCAACACGACCTGTTCTAACATAACCTAAACCTGTTTTTGGTTTTTGCCCATATTTATTACTCACCATGCTAAAGGCAGAGTTTGTATAAGCATATACACTCAAGACAACAAGCATCGTTGTCATAATACCGATAATGGCATAAGCACGTATTTTATTTCTATTCATTTTCCAATTATAAACTAATTAATCTTAACTGTATTATAATAGTAGTAAATTAGCTTATGAAATCTCAATAAGTAAAGCAAATATGTCACACTTTTGAGGTTTTTGATTAAAAAAGGATTTTTATGACACAGAACAAAGAATTAATACAGAACAAAGTACATTTTGTTCTCTCCAGTGTTGCACTTGTATTTTGTTTAATATGGGTATTGGTGGGTGAATCAGATATTAAGATTATTGCTATTGCAATTTCTTTTATATATTTTTTGAAGTCTGGTATCGATACTGAAATGAGTGCAAGAGCATTAGATACACACTAAGAAAGGGCCTTGCCCTTCTTAGAATTTATACACAAAATGCTTATGAGATTCACTCCAAACAAAACGTTCTGAAATCTTACTAAATGCGTGAACAATAGCATTCTCTTTATCTTCAGCACTTCCCTCTTCTCCATCTGGCACCTCATATTTAGTAAAATATTTTTTAAATGAATTCATTATGCCAGTGGGTCTGTTCTCTACCTTTTTTGTAAACTTAGAAAAGCGTGTTATTGCAACAATCTTTTTAGATTTTACGGGACAGTAAAAATGACAATGAACCATATCTGATGCAATCTCTACATGTTTAACTAAAGGACTAATTTGTGCATAAGTAATTAGGTTTCTCATAATATTTCTTCCCTCTGAAGTAACAAACAGTTTTTGTTATATCTTATTATTATTTGGTATATTATAATAATAAGTGTAGTGATAAAGTATACTCATTTATTATTTTTCGTGCAAAAAGAAGGAAGTGAGTAAAAAGGTATCAGAAGTTTTAGTCGGTTTTTAAAGAGAAGCGACTAATGCCGTACTTCTCGGCCAAGGGTCTGTTCAACCGAGTCTATCTTTGTTTTTAAACGGTTTGTTTTTCCCTTACGAATGTCAAATTTCAATGATGAATAAACACGTTCACAATCACTTAAACACGCATAAGCATCTTCAATAACTTTTAAGGCATCCTTCATTGATAAACATTCAATAACAGTTCCCATAGGTGTTAATTGGTAGGCAACGCCACTTTTATCAATCATATCAATAATACTACTGACACTTTGAGAGACTGAAGCACCTTCTCGTCCATCTGAACTGGTAGGAAACATTGCAAATTCTAGTAATACTGAAAGACTCATATTTTAATACTCTCCAAAATGTTATCATCTTCAACTATTGAAATATTATTTTCACATGCTTTATCTAAGGTAAAAAAGGCACGTGAAACAATATCATAATTTATATGCGTATGTTTTACACTGGTTACACCAATGTAGATACGGTTTTGCAGACTGAAGGTCTCATGCTCACGAATAAAGTTTTCTCCCATTTTAATGGCGTCTTGAATATCTGTTGATGCTAAAGCAATACAGGCACAAGTTTCAGAAATGGGAATAAGAATATCTGTCTTACGTAAGCTTCTTTTAATTGACTTAAAATATTCTTTATTTTCTGCACTAATCGCCGCTAAACAAAAAGGAACTGCATATCTTTCAAAACGATAATATTCATGTTCTAATGCCTTTAAAATCTTAGTTTTACCTTGCATTAAATTCATTGTAGAAGGGGTGATTTTTGTATGCATATTATCGCTCCATCATCTGTTTTTAATATTGTAGCGACTTAATGTAAATATTTAGGAATAAGTTTTAATATTTTTTCATAAATTTTTTCAAAATCAGTAGAATAAACCCGTGTTTGTGCAATTGCAGTAATAAAATTAGTATCTCTTTCCCAACGAGGAACAAGGTGCATATGTACATGTTCTGCTATTCCTGCTCCACCTGCCTTACCAAGGTTCATTCCAATATTAACCCCTTGAGCACCAAAACCCTCTTTTAAAAGCCTTACACTCTTTTGTGCTAAGGCTGACATATGTAACCATGACTCACTCTCTAAAGACTCCAATGCATCCGTATGTAAATGTGGAATAATCATAAAATGACCGGGAGTATAAGGGTATCTGTTCATTACAATAAAACAGACTTCATCTTGATACAGAACATGAAGGTTTTTATCATCATCTGCATTTTTAGAGATATGACAAAAGACACAGCCTTTTATCTTCTGATTTGTAACATATTCATCTCGCCAAGGGGCATAAAGTATATTTTCCATAATTTGATTATATCTTATTTTTACAAAGCCTGACGTATCCTTTTAACACAAAACAATAAGAGTTGCCTTATCTATCCCTGCATATAAAGCAACGAGTAAGAGTAAAGATGATAATCTTTGAAAAATATTATTTAAAAATATCCTCTATAAAAAAGAGTAAAATACAAATACTAAGGAATCAATTTATGGCTATTTCAAGAAGAGAAGCATTAGCCCTTTCAGGTTTAGCAGTTGCCTCAACTGCTATAACGGGATGTACGAAGACAAAAGATGCTCAGCCCAAATCTATACCAACCAAAGAACCTGTGTTTAAAGCAGCTATTGCAGACTCTAAAGGTCCTAGAGTTGTTGTTGTTGGTGGAGGTTGGTCAGGTCTATCTATTGCAAAGTACACAAAAATGTTTGCCCCCACTTGTGATGTCATCTTAGTTGAACAGCGTCATGAATTTGTCTCTTGTCCTATGAGTAACTTATGGTTAGTAGGAAAGGTTTCATTAGAGTATTTAACCCATGATTATCTTCAAGCCGCTAGAGAAAATAAATATACCTACTTTCAAGCAGCAGCAACAGGGCTAGACAAAGAGAAACGTATCTTAAAAACAAGTAATGGGGACATCTCTTATGATTATCTCATTTTTGCTCCTGGAATTGATTATGATTATTCTCGTTGGACAACAGACCCTGCCTTTGAGACAAGACTTAGACAAGAGTACCCTGCTGGATTTATTCCCGGTTCTGAACACCAAACACTCAGAACTAAGGTTCAAAACTTCAAAGGAGGAAACTTTATTTTAACTGTTCCTGCTGGAAACTATCGTTGTCTCCCTGCACCCTATGAAAGAGCCTGTGTAATAGCCGATTATTTTAAACAAAACAAGATCAAGGGTAAGGTTATTTTACTGGATGAAAATAACACTATTACCATTAAAGAAAAAGGTTTCCAATCTGCCTTTGATATGCTGTATAAAGATTATTTAGAATATCATCCAAATACTACTATTAATAGTATTGACTTAGATGCAAAAATAGTAGAAACAGAATTTGATGAAATTGAATTTGAAGATGCTTCTTTTTATCCTCATGTAAGGGGAGCTAAAATTCTTGAGATTGTAGGTCTTGCTAAAGATGGTAAGAACATGTTAGAAGCCAATATCAATCCTTTAACGTATGAAGCAATTGGAACTAAAAACATCTTCATTACAGGTGATTCTCGTCCTATGGGATTTTCAAAATCAGGAAATACTTCTAATACAGAAGGGCATCATGTTGCACATTTACTTGCTCAAAAAATCAATAAATCAGCACTCATTAAATGGTCACCACCAACAACCACATGTTTCTCTGCTGTTTCGATTGCACCAGAAAAAGCCATCTATATCTACACCCAATACTCTTATAATAAGGTAGATAAAACCTTTGACTTTGCCGATACACTTAGTAGTGAAAACTGGGGGAGAGATGGTGAGGTTAATGCCAGCTCATTATATGATTGGGCGAATGCACTCTACGCCGATATGTTCAAAGCTAATAAATAAAAACTAAGTGCCTTTGGCACTTATCTTCTCTTTCTTCTATAAAAATGCAAATACCAAGTTTGGAAATAACATTACCAAAGATAAGGCAATAATTTGTAAGATTATAAAAGGAATAATACCCTTATAAATTTCAAGCGTAGAAACTAATCCTTTTGATGCCCCTTTTAAGAAAAACAGACTCAGACCAAAAGGTGGGGTTATAAAAGAGGCTTGCAAGTTCATTGCAACTAAAATAGCAAACCAAATGGGGTCTATGCCTAACTCATCTAAGATGGGCACCATAATAGGCACCACAATAAATGAAATTTCTATAAAATCTATAAAAAAGCCTAAGATAAAAATTACTAACATAGCAAAAGCGATAAAGATCCAAGGATCAGCAATATCTTCAGAAAAAAACTCTAAAATTAAGTCAGAACCACCAAGTTCATTAAATACTAAAGAGAATGCCGTTGCTCCAATAAGAATCATAAAAATCATTCCTGAAAGTTTTACTGTTTGTAGGGAAGCATATGAGACAATATCTGCACTAAAGGTTCTTTTATAAACAGAAAGTAAAACAGCACCAACAACACCAAAGGCAGCAGATTCAGTGGGGGAAGCAATACCCGCAAAAATAGAACCCAAAACAATAAAAATAAGCATCAAAGGCGGTAAGATTGCATGTAAAGAAGAGAATAAAGACTCCCTCTCTCCTAGTATAGCCGGCGCTACCTCTTTTTTAAAAAAGGCATACACTAAGATATAAGTAATATAGAGTCCTACAAGCTCAAAACCTGGTAAAACTGCTCCTTTAAACAAGTCTCCCACACTCACACTCATAACATCACCCAGGATAATTAAAATGATAGAAGGAGGAATAATCTGTCCTAAGGTTCCAGACGCTGCAATAGTTCCTGCAGAGAGTGATTTAGAGTAACCATAACGCAGCATTAAAGGAAGAGCAATTACGGACATCATCACTACTGAAGCTGAAACAATTCCTGTTGAAGCTGCAAGTATTGCACCCACCAATACAACAGAAATTGCCATTCCCCCTCGAAGTGAGCCAAAAAGTTTTGACATCGAGACTAAAAGGTCTTCTGCCATCTTAGACTTTTCAAGAACTAAACCCATAAAGATAAATAGAGGTACTGCCATTAAGGTAAAATTATTCATAATTCCATAAATTCTAAAAGGTAAAAAGTGAAAAACTTCTAAACCTAATTCAGGGCTTAAAAAAGCAAAGATAAGCGCAACGCCACCAAAAACAAAGGCAACTTCAAAACCTAACATTAAAAGCACTAAAGCAAGAAAAAACATCACTAAGCCCATCATGACTTCAACACCTTAATACGTTTTATTATCTCACTGAAGGACTGTAAAATCAAAAGAAAAAAACTTAAGAGCATTAAACTTTTTACTAAAAAACGGTAGGGTAATCCACCCGGGTCAGAAGAACCTTCCATCTGTACAAAACTCTGTAAAACAAAGTCATAGCCCATATATAAAATTAAAAAAGAGAAGGGTAAAATAAAAAAGAGTAAAGAGAAAAGGTCAATAATGGTTTTTGTGCGCAAAGAAAACTGGGCATAAAAGATATCTACTCTCACATGAGTACCCTCTTTTAAGGCATAAGAGATTCCCAAAAGAATAATAATATCAAAAAGATGCCACTCCAACTCTTGAAGAGAGATAGACCCCGAATGAAAAAGATAACGTGAAAGTGCATCATACACAACAAGAAAAGTAAGTATAATAAGCATTAATGCAGAAAAACGACCTATATATTCTGTGATTTTATCTAAAAAAGGCATAACTTTTCTTAGATGAAATTTGGAGCATCATTAGCAAAAAGAATAATGTCACCACTCTTGGTTTGTGAGGCTAAGAGTTCCGTAAGCTTAAACTTATCAGATAAGATGATTTTATGTTTTACCTGCAGGTGTTTATCAAAAAGAGCAGCATTTAAAGCACCCGTAACAATAACCGTATCAAAAACCTTATTAATCTCAGAAATCAACTCTAGGTTTAACTCTTCAGAACTTTCAACTAAACCCGGTGTAACAATGACCTTATTACCTTTATGGAGAGAACATAAGTATATGCCCTCCTTCATCCCGTCAATATTTCCATTAAAACCATCATCAAGAATAATCTTACCACCCGCATCAATACGTTGCAGTCTATGCTCTACCGCTTCTAGTTTTTTAACAGCAGCTTGAATCTCTTTAATACTCATACCAAGGTAGAGTGCCACTTTTACAGCAGCCGTAATGTTCATCGCTTGAAATGAACCCAATACTGAGGTTTCAAAAGGCACATCTTCACCCTTCAGCTCTAAGCTAAACCTTAAGCCCTCTAGTGTTGATTCTAGGTTTTTTATTTCATCCGCATAAAACTCCACCTTATCATGTTTTTCTTTTGTAACATCAACATGAATAAAGGCTTTTTCTAAACGTGTACTTTGAATAATTTCTAACTTCGTTCGTATAATGTTTTCTAAGGATTTAAAGTACTCAATATGAGCCTCACCTACCTTACCTACAACGGCAATATGCTGCTGAAGAAGTTGGGATATTTGATAAATATCCCCCTTAACACGAGCACCTGCTTCGGCAATATAAACTTCTGTGTTTTCAGGTAAGCCCATGTTAATATCTTTAACTAAACCGCCTAAGGTATTTACAGAACGTGGTGTCATATAAGTATTAAACTTATTTTTCAAGATTTGATAGGTGAAATTTTTTATACTTGTTTTTCCATATGAGCCTGTAATGGCAATAACTTTTAAATCAGCTCTATTTTCTAACTTCTTTTTTGCCTCTTTCATATAAGCTAAGAAAAGAAATTTTTCCACTATTATTGAGCCTACTGTCGCGACTAACAGGGGCATAAAAACACCATAAACCTCACAAGCTTCATTTACCGTGCATAAAAAATTTTGAAAGAGTGTTAAAAAAATGAGTAAGATTAAAAAACGTCTCACTCTCCATGTCAAAACAAGAGGTTTATCTAAACGCTTATGCCAAACAAAAAGAGCAGGAAGTGCAGCAAAAAAGAAATATATAGCAAAAAATGGTGCCCAACCAAGGGAGTACATTCCATAATAAATCATAAAAGGAAAGATAAAGTAAAACAGATGCCACCAAGGTTTATGGTGTTTAGTCACCACTCGGTCTATCTGATAGTTATACCACTGCAAGTTGGTAATAAGGTACCAACCTAAACTGGTTACAAACAAAACATTCGTTACAAAAAGTAAAAGTTGGGTGTAGTCCATTATTTTAAGAACTCCTCTTGTATTTCAAAAGCAATTTCTTTTGCATGATTCATAAAGAAAAAGTGATCCCCTTCATACACACTAAAGATACAGTTTTTAATCAGACTCTTTATTTTTTCACCTGCCACAAGGGGCGTAGCCGTATCATTTTTTCCCCAACAGATTAGAGCCTTATTATAAAAATTAGCAAAAACCTCAGAAAAGTCTTCATCCACAACCTTTTTAAATGTCTCATACATCACTGTATTTAAAGACTCTGCGTCTTTGGCACGAAACAGTTTTGTTAGCTGTCTAAGACCAAAGGCATTGCCTACCTTCGTTAAGCCAATTTTCATCTGAATACTTAAAGCTTTAGGCAGTTTAATTCCAGCTGATGACAAAAGGACTAAAAGACTTGGGTTTAAAAGTGTCGCAATTTTACCCCCAAAAGAGTGCCCAATAATAATCTCTCGTTTAGCACCAATAAGTTCTAAAAACACTTCAATAACATCTGCATACGCCTGTGTATCCAAAACTGCATGATTAATACTTCCCCCAAAACCAGGAGGATCAATATAAATATGGCGAAAACTATTTAAATGTTGATCAAAGGCTTTTTTCATTATATTTTTATCTGAGCCCCATCCATGAAGTATAATTAGGTCATATTTAGCTGATG
>JAJRQV010000078.1 GCA_024280035.1 Campylobacterales bacterium | reverse complement strand
ACTATACTGACAACTCTAATACCGCAAAATATGAAGGTTTTGAATTTGTAACCAATGCTAATGTAGGGTATGCAATAGGGGCACATAAACTAAACTTATTTGTAAATAACCTTTTTGATAAACAGTATGCTGTTGCCACCTTAGGAGATGAGACAGAAGTTCTGTATACTCCGGCTGCACCACGTTCTATTATGCTCACATATACATATATATTTTAGGAGTAGATTATGGTAGATTTTATAAAACGCAATAAAAAGGATATCTTTGGATGGTCTATTCTTGGGCTATTTTTTAAAAATAGATACCTTATCCTTGCTATTAGACTGCTTGTTGTTGTGGCTTTTTTTTCAGCCATATATTTTGGTTTCATTTACCCAACAAAGGCTGAAAACCCCTATACAACAGCCCTATTTTGGTCGCTGTTTTGGCCTTTTTTTATGGTCATTACCCTACCAACATTAGGAACTGTCTTTTGTGGAATCTGCCCTCACGGTTTTATCGGTAAATATCTTAATAAGTATGGTCTTAAAAAAAGTATGCCAGAGTGGATGAAAAACCCTTATATATCCTTGTCTATTTTACTAAGTAGTTACTGGATAATGGTTTATGCCTTTCCTCAAGTTCTTAAAACACCTTATGTCAGTGCCCTGTTTTTCTTAATCCTTACGCTTATCGCCTTTGTTCTGTTTTTCTTATACAAGGATATGAGTTATTGTAAGTACATATGCCCTATTGGTCCGCTGACAAAAGCCTTTGGTAAAGTAGGTTTTGGCTGGTTATCCACCTATGAGAGTGCATGTTCAAGTTGTAAAACCTTTGAGTGTGCCACCGCCTGCCCTTATCATCTACAACCTTTTAAGTTTGATGCTAAGAACTCTATGGGAGACTGTACCTTATGTATGGACTGTGCACCAGCATGTGAAGCCGTTAAATTTGAAGTACGTAAACCCTCTTCATCTCTTTTTTCACGACTTAAAAAACCTAAGAGTATAGATATTTGGGTATATATTTTACTTTTAGGTTCAGCAACCATTGCTATGCGTTTTCACCACTCTTTAGGTCGTACCGCTATTGCCAATGAGATGCCTTGGAGTATCGTGGGTCACGCTCTTGAAAATATTTTTTCAAAAGGAGTTATTGATTGGGTAGGATTAAGTGCTTATATTATGGCTCTATTTTCTGCCATTACCTTAAGCGTTGGAGGATTATGGTTAGCTTCAAAGATTTTAAAGATGCCTTTTAAAGAGGCTTTTGTATTGCTGGGTTATGGTCTAGCACCATTAATGATACTAGGTGCCTTACATCATGTCTTATCTTTTTTCTTTTATCATTATGCCTCAGACCTTGGGACTGCATACTTTTGGATGATAGGAAGTGGTGATATTATAGAACCTCTCGCATCTCGAAGAGATGGATGGACACATCTATTTAGTTTTATCTCTTATATTGCTGTCTTTTGGTCATTATGGATTATGGCAGCACGAGTCAAACTCACACAATCAACTGCTCTACAAAAGTTTGCTGCATGGGCAGTCTCTTCAGCTGTAGTACTCTTTTATCTCTTTTTACTTATCTTCACGAGTTATGTTTACGCAACTTATGGAGCAGCACCTATGCACCATTAGTCCCTTTATGGGTACTAATGTCGCCTTATAGCCCTTAACCACTCTCCCATTTTACCCTCATAACCAATGGGTTTAAACGCTACAAACTTTAGCTCTTTACTAAGGTATTTTTGCTCAACCCATCCCCCAAAATCATGAGGATAAAGATAGGCTTTATTCTGCTGTTGAATGCACTTAGGTATTTCTAGTATCTCCCCTTCTCTAATAGCTTCTTGCGCTTGATTAATAGCAGTATAAGCCGAATTAGACTTAGGCGAAGCCGAAAGATAAATAACCGCTTGAGAGAGGATAATTCTAGCTTCAGGATAACCAATCTGTGCTACAGACGTCATTGCTGAGGTACACAAGGTTAAGGCTTGAGGATTAGCATTTCCAATATCTTCTGAGGCAAGTATCACTAAGCGTCGTGCTATAAAAGCAGGATTTTCACCCCCTTCAATAAGGCGTGCCAGATAATACACCGCCGCATCAGGGTCTGAACCTCGAATGGACTTAATCATTGCAGAGATTAAATCATAATGTACTGAAGCCTCCCCTGCTCCATCATTTAAAGAGTAAGGTCGTAAGGCTTTTAGATCTTCTAGTTTAATCTCTTTTTTATCCACACTAACAAACTCTAAGAGCTTTAACATTGAACGTGCATCCCCATTACTAGAAACCACAAGGTATCTCATAGCTTCTTCATCTAAGTAAAGTTTTTCTTTGTCACACGCACGTTTGGCTAAGGCTTGTAAATCTTCTTGAGTATGTGCTTTTAACTCAAACAGCATCGAGCGAGAACGAATACCTGCGGTTAGGCTAAAACAGGGGTTTTCAGTAGAGGCACCAATAACTAACACCGCGTTAGTTTCCATAACAGGCAAGAGAACTTCTTGCTGATTTTTTGAGAGACGATGAACCTCATCAATAAAAATAAGTGGTTTTTGAAGTGCATTTACATATTGAGAAAATATCTTACGGAGCTGTTCTATCTTAAGAGAGGTTGCATTAAACTCATAAAAGGGAACATCCAAGACGGAAGCGATAATTCGTGCTAAGGTAGTTTTTCCACATCCTGGAGGACCATAAAAAAAAGCGTGAGGCATTTGTGCATTTTCAAGTAATCTTCGTAGTGCTGAATTGCTTGATGCTAAATGGGATTGCCCCACAAAGTCTTCAAAGACCTTGGGGCGTAGAAGGTAAGTGAAATCTGCCAAGGTTTTTCTAATTAACCGTTAATGACTTTAATAATAATATCTCTGGCTTCACGGGGACCATCAAATTCGCAAAAGAAAACACCTTGCCATTCACCAAACATAGGATGACCATCAGCAACAGGAATACTTACCGTTGCCCCTGTTAATGCTGATTTCAAGTGCCCTTGAGCATTTCCACCCTTATGTGCAAACTCACGCCCAGATACATAATCTTTTAACAGTGCTAGGTAATCACGTCTTAGGTTTTGGTCAACATTCTCAAACAATGCTACTGAAGAGGTTGTGTGCGGTGTAAAAACAACAACAATACCATCTTTAATTCCTGAAGTAATTACCGCCTCTTTTACTTCACCCGTGATATTAATCATTTGTGTAGTATGCTCTGTTTTTAGTGTTATTTTAGTCATTAATTTTCCTCTTTAGTTAATTTTTTGTTTTATATCTTACCGAATACATTTTATGCTATTTTACTCAGATTAAAGGTGAATAACTTTACCTTTAATCTGAGCTATCATCCAAATAATCATCCCAAGACTTATCTGCTTTAAGTACGCCTTGAATTTTATCCTTAGCTTTTTGAATACGTTTTCGTTTGTCTTTATCGTCTTCCATTGCTAAGAGTTTAGCCTTATCCTCTTCTAACTGAGTCTTCTCTTTCTCAGCTTTTTCTTCTTTACGTTTTTTAAAGTTCTCTCTTTGAGCATCTGTTTTAGTAACAGAGTCAACATAATCACGTACAGAAGTATATTCACTACGTGTTAAATAACGAGACTTCCCATCTGGAAGATTATTAAGATCAATACCCCCATAAGAGAGACGTTTAAGATCTGCTACTTCTGTCCCAAAATGGGCGAAAAAACGTCGTAGTTCACGATTTTGCCCTTCTGTAATACCGACTTTTAATGTTGAGTAGTTATCTGCATTTTTTAAGATTGTATAGGCTGAGAAAGGAGCAAAAGTCATTGACGTTACCTCAGAATGTGAATGCGCACCTGCACTTGCATCTTCAAGGGTCATCCCTTTTTTCATCGCCTCTTCCATTGCTTCAGTAATACGACCCTTAATTTTAATCTTATACACACGTTCAAGGTCAGAATTCATTAAAATTGTTGCAACCACAGAAGAGTCTGTTAAGAGTAAAAGCCCTTCAGTTGCGTAATCTAAACGCCCAATAGGAATAAAGTGTCTAAATTTATAATCTAAGGTATCATAAATTATTTTTCTACCTCGGGGGTCTTTTTTGGTAACTAATTCACCCTTTTTCTTGTTATAAGCAATAACAGTAATAATATCTTTTGGAGATACTTTTTTACCGTGTACATATACCTCAGCATATTTCTCATCTACTTGAGTAGCAGGGTTATTTTCTATCTTGCCCCCAATCTTTACCACACCATCTAAAACAGCTTTATCTGCTTCACGGCGAGAATAGGTTGAATAATGGGCAATGAACTTGTTAAGTCTCATCATCTAAATGAATTCCTTTCGTACTTCCTAATCTCTTAAAAGATTAAAAAGGAGTTATATTATATTTTTTTGAGTAATGTCTTAAAACGAGCTCTTTTTCTACTGTCTACATTAACTGTAAAGAGTACAAGTATGCCTATTTTATTCCCTCTTCTATTAGTTTATGAATATGTAAAACGCCTTTTACACTGTTATTTTCATCTGTTACGACCATCAGCTGTATCTTTTTCTTTTCGATAAGAACAAGCGCATCAGAAGCGAGCATATTTTCATCTTTTATTGTCATTGGATTCATTGTAGCGTATTTTGAAATTTTTTCTTCTAAAGAGAAACCTTCTTGAAGAAGGGCACGACGAATATCTCCATCTGAAATCAAACCTAATAAGGTTTTATTTTCATCAACTAAGAGTGCTGTTCCTAAACGACCTTCACTAATAATTAAAATAGCATCTTTAACTAAGGTCTCTTTAGAGATAAAAGGAAGGTCCTCTTTTCGCATTAAGTCCGAAACTTTCACAAAAAGCTGACGCCCTAAAGCACCACCAGGATGAAATGAGGCAAAGTCCTCTTTTTGAAAGTCTTGCGCATACATTAAACACACAGCTAAGGCATCACCAAGAGCTAAGGTTAGGGTCGTTGATGAGGTTGGTGCTATGCCTAAAGGGCAGGCTTCTTTAGCTATTTCAATAGACAAAACAATATCAGAAAACTTGCCCAAACTCGACTGAGCATTACGTGTCATTCCAATAAGTGGAATATTAAAACGTTTAATATGCGGTAAAATAGCAGAAAGCTCACCACTTTCACCACTATAAGAGATGGCTAAAACCACATCCTCAGACCCTATCATGCCTAAGTCACCATGCAGGGCTTCAGTAGGATGTAAAAAAAATGAGGGTGTTCCTGTTGAAGCAAAGGTTGCTGCCATCTTAGCACCAATTAAACCTGACTTACCCACACCTGTAATAATAAGTTTACCCTTACAGCTCGAAACACACTCCACTGCCTCATTCATCTCATCTGAGATGCGATCCATAGCATTAAGCAGTGCGTCGGCTTCTATCTGAAGCGTCTCTTTGGTGATGGCGATATAATCATTACGTCGGTGTTTCATACTTATAATTTTACCACAAAGAGACTTTACTTAGCCCCAAGTTCTAATTTGCTTGGAATATACTCACTCTCTTCCTTATTTGCATCTAAGGCTAAAGGCTCTAAAAGGCTTAAACGCTCTACTGAAATACCTTTTGTAACAAGGTAATCAATAATGCGTTGAGCACGTGCGTTTGCCAAAGTTATTAAGTCCATCTCACCTACTTTTTGATCTTAAATAAGGGCATTGGTTATTGCCGTACGTATAGCGATTTTTTTAGCCTTGGTATCCATATCTTTTTTATCAATAAGCTCTTCTGTCTGATTGAGTTTCTCTTTTTTAAAGTGTGTAATATACATCTCTTTAAGTAAGTCATCTAAATCATCTATGTCCATCTTAGAGATATCGGTTGTATTATCATCCATAATAGAAATGGCTTCTTTATACACACTGGATGTTTTCATTGCTAATAAATCACGTTTATTTTCATACGAACCTGCGACTTGAAGGGTAAGCATCTGCTTATCTATTAAAACACCTGCTAACTTATCAAGTTTTTCACGCTCAGGAGGAAGAAGTTTTGATTTTCCCTCTTCAAAAGCAACATTATCTAGTTCATCTGCATCCATACCTAAAATGTTTCCTAAGAATCTAAACGGTGCCGTTGCAACCCCTACAATCATGTTTTTAAAGGCTGTCCACACCACATGCCCAATGGCAAACTCAGGGGCATCCACATCTCCTTCAACAGGAACATCAAGGTCAATTACCCCCTCACTATCTTTAAGCAGTGCTATGGCTAAACCTACTGGAGCAGAGATAGCATCTTCACTTTCAACCTCTTCCCCAAGGCTAAGTTTTTTCAAGACAATTCGGTTCCCCCCTTGCATCTGTGCATCATTGATTTTATAATTTAACTCAACATTCATCTTTCCCTCTTTGAGTTTATACCCAATGAATTTACCCGTATAAGGAGAAAGATTTGTCATATCAATATTTTGAAATTTTACCACCATATCTGTAAACTTTTTAGGATTAGCAGAGAGTAAAGAACCCTTGATTTTCATTAATCCATACGCATCCACTACACCATCAATGTCTGTAGTAGTTTTAATATCTTCAAGTGTACCCAACGCAAGCATTTGACCATTTAAGTCATGAATATCTGTAGCAAAAGGAAGAGGCAAAGAGAGGTCAGAAAAATGCCCCGTTCCATTTTTAAAATTCACCTTACCTATAAACACAGAAAATGGTTTTTTCTTCTTTTGTACCTGAGCAGTACTTGTATTGCTGTCTTCTATTGTAGTATTGGCATCCACCACCATTAAAGTCTCAAGATTAGTACTTTGATTGGCATCAATTTTCATACGTGCATAAGGCTCATAAATATCAATAGTCTCAATTTTCATCTGGTCAGGTTTTAGACTTAGGTTAATGTTTTTAATCAGTAGTTTAGAAAAAGCAAAAAAGGTTTTCCCTTCTTTGCGTTCAGAAATATTCAAATCATTTATCTGCGTATTCGCAATGACTGTTGTTCCCTTTATAGAATGCTCCGCCTTAATATCAAAACTTAAGAATCCACTGTTTAAATCGGCATTGGCTTTTTTCTCTACATAAGGCTGAAACTTACTCAAGTCTAACTTCTTCATTCTTACTTTTGAGTAGACTTTAAGAGGCTCTTGTCTTAGTTTTGAGCTTATTGTTAACTGCCCTGCTTTGTTAATACGTAAAGAGAGTTTATTTGTTGACCATGAACTTTTTTTCGAAGATAAGTTTTTCATATTAAAGTTAATTTTGTCTATTTTAGTGAGCGCATCTTTAGCATTAAACTTATCTTCAAAACTAAGCTTTGCTGCATTAATATTTAAGTTTTGAACCTTCCAATTAAATACCGAAAGCTGCTTTTTCACTTTTTTCTTTGTTGGGCTAGTCTTCGGAGAAATATGTTCAAAATTAATCTCACCATTTTCATCCATTAAGGCATATATATCCAAACCCCTAAGCCCAAGATCATGGACTAAAATATTAATCTTATCTGAATAACCCACCTTTCCTTTCAGAGCTAAGGTTTTAAACTGTAGCCAATTCTTTTTGGATGAAAGAGGGTACAAAACTGCATCTGAAAGTTTTGTTTTAAACTGGTTAAGCTCTATCTTCTTTCCCTTTATCTGCATATCAGAAAGCTTAAACTCAAAGTTTTTAATATCTGCACGAAAAGGTTCTTTTACAGAACTGTCTGTATAAGAGATTTCATTACTGCTGACTTGCATAAGATTCAGTTTTATCTTCATACTAGAACTGTTATTCTCTTCTTTATTCGCTTTTTGCTCTGTTTTATCCGTAAAAGGAGCATACTTTTCAAAATTCAATCTTCCTTGTTTGTCCTTCAATGCCCTAATCTTTATATTTTCAAGTAAAACATGATTAAGACTAATCTCTTTTTGTTTGAGTTTGGCTTCACCTTCTAAAGAAAAAAGAGGCATTTCAAAGGCGCTTAAACCCTTAAGTTCCTTTAGGTAAGTGTCTTTTATTACCAACTCATATAAATTAATATCTAATCGTTTATCATCTATATGAATATCTTTTACATTAAAAGTAAGCCCTTTAAATCCACCCCAATAAGGTTCAAGGGCATAATGCTCTTCAAATAGAATTTCTTGCGTAGTAATACCCACATGTCCAATATCAATTTTCCATTCACTGGGTTCTTCACTTATATTATCTTCAACCTTTTCTTGTGACTCTGGAAGATAAGAGAGCCAATTTATCCTGCCCTTTTTATCCCTTATTACCTTAAGACTTAAATCTTTAATATCAAAGGCAGAAACATTAACCTGCTTATGTGTCACATCAACATCTCCATTTAATGCTAAAGAAGGAAGCCTAAGCATATCTTCTTTACTTTGCTTATCTTGAAGACGCAGGCTAGTAATATTCAGTTTATATTGATTAATATTTATTTGCATAGGATTTGCAGATAAGTCCGCTGAATACGACATTTCAGCATCTAAAGCACCATCAGCAACAATAAAACCTAAGGTATCTTGGAAATACTTCCATTGAGTATAAAGCCTTCCTGAATGAAGCTGAAGCCCACCCTCAAGTTGAAGTGGTTCAAGAGAGTTTATCTTTCCCTTATACTTCACAAAAGCACCATCATCAATTTCTATGTACAAAGAGAGTTCATTTCCATGATCTTTTTGTGTTGAAAAATCACGTATTGTAAAATTAATCGGTTTAAGCTTTACATGAAAAGGTTCCTTCCCCACCTCATCAATAAAATCAATCCGCCCTCTTTCAATAACAAACTTCTCAATTAAGATATTAGGTAAACTGCTTTGCGTAGATGTTTTTTCTACTTTTTTTTCGCCAGCATCACTACTGAGTAGATCAGCAAAATTAAAAGTACCATCGGCTTTTTTATGAACCGTAACATGGGGTGAACTTAAGGAAATAAGATTTATATCTATTCTTCCAGCAACAAGATATAAGGGATCAATATTAAACTCTATATTACGAATAGAGATAAAATCTTCAGTTGAATCATTTTCATAAATTTTAAGATTTTTAAGATTAATGCTAAAGGCAAAAGGATTAAGAGAGACCGATTTTATACTAACATTACGTTTTAATGCGGTACTGGCATTTTTTATTATCTGCGTTTTAATTATCCCAGGCAAGACAAAAAAACCAACACTTCCATAAACAAGAAGAAGTCCAAACACTATTTTTAATAATAAATTTTTCATTTCTGAAGCCCCATTTTGATAGTTCTTTATTGTATCAAAGCTAAGTTTAATTTATCTCACAGAAAATGTTCAAAGGTATTTGTTAAAGGGAAGGTCTCTTCCAAGGGAAGAGAGAAAGAACTATTGTACGAAAACAGTAGGAACGATAAGAGGGTATTTCTTCATTTTACGGTAGATATGTTTACGAACAACCTGACGTAGGTCATTTTCAAGAGCTCTTTGGTTCTCGATAAGCCCTGGTTTAAGGTTAAGTAAGAAGTGTTCAAGAACATCTTCCATCTCTTTTGCAAAGGCTTTATCGTTTTTATCGGCAACAAGACCAAATGAGCTAACACGTGGTTTAGAGATAAGCCCTGAATCCGTTTCACTTACTTGAGCAACTATCATTACGATACCTTCACCAGCAAGTTTTTGTCTATCAATAACGATATCATCCGCAATTTGGTGGTTATTTTGGTTATCAATATAGGTTTTACCACTTCTAACTTTCTTAACCTTACGCATATATTTAGGGCTAACTTCAATCGTTTCACCATCCCCCATAATCAAGATATTACGTTCAGGAACACCACAGGTAATTGCGGTTTCACTGTGTTTCATTGTGTGGTTAAACTCACCATGAATTGGTAAGAAGAACTTCGGGTTAGTAAGACGAAGCATTAACTTCTGTTCTTCTTGAGCGGCATGACCTGAAACATGAATGTCTTTTGATTGAGCTACTCTAGCACCTGCACGTTGAAGGTGGTTAAGCATTCCAGAAATAGAGCCTTCATTACCTGGAATAGCACGAGAAGAGAGAACAATTAAATCAGATGGTTTAATCTTAATATGACGGTGCTCACCTGTTGCCATTCTAAAGAGTGCAGAAGATGGCTCACCTTGAGAACCTGTTGTAATAATCATTACTTTTTTATCTTCATGACGACTTACATCATCAGGATCAATAAAGATACGTTTATCTAAATTAATGTAACCGTATGCCATTGCCACTTCAAGGTTTCGCTCCATTGATCTACCAATAACACAAATTTTTCTGTCATACTTCACTGCGTACGCAATGGCTTGTTGTAAACGGTGAATATTTGAGCTAAAAGTAGAAAGAATTACACGCCCTTCTGCTTTTGCGAACATTCTATCAATCCCTGGAGCAACTGAAAGTTCAGATGGTGTCATACCTGGGTTATACGAGTTAGTAGAATCTGAAAGCAGACATAAAACACCTCTCTCACCATAATGAGCAAGACGATGTAAGTCTGCTGGATAACCATCTACTGGTGTATGGTCAATTTTAAAGTCACCCGTATGAATGATTGTTCCCGCATCTGTCGTAATGGCTAAAGATGAAGAGTCTATAATAGAGTGAGTCATATGCATCCACTCAACTTCAAAGTCATTACCAATTTTGTAAGCCTTACGCTTTTCAATAGGACGGAAGAAAGATTTATGCTGTTTAATGTGGTGTTCATCAAACTTATTTGCAATCATTGCTAATGGAAAAGCTGTTCCATATAATGGGAACTGCATCTCTTTATAGAAATAAGGAACGGCTCCAATATGATCTTCATGAGCATGCGTAATAATTACAGCAACAATCTTATCCTTGATTTCACGTAAATAGGTAAAATCAGGGACTAAGATATCAACACCATGCATCTCTTCATCAGGGAAAGACATACCAATATCAACTAAGATTGCCTCTTTTTCCGTTTCAATAACAGTAATATTTCCACCAATTTCATTTAAACCACCTAGTGGTGTAATACGGATTTTTGCTTTAGTATTTAAATCAAGTTTATGATGAGGATTAAGACGCTCTTTATGAACCTCTTGATTACGGACAACACACTCTTTTAGTGCCTTATCTGCTTGAACGCCACCGGGATTAAATCCACGTCTGTAACGGTTACGATTTCCAGCATTTTTATTATTATTATTTCGACTTCCACCCTGTCCGCTTTGACGGTTTTGTTGGCTGTTTCCTTGACGATTCTGGTTATTACGGTTTTGCTGCGTGCTACCTTGACGGCTCTGGTTTTGACGATTCTGGTTAGAAGACTCTGCCTTATTTCCATCTACCTCTGTTGCATGAACATTACCGTTCACATCTGTTTCTTGAGACTGTTTGTTTCCATTTGAATTTTGAGGACGACGATTTCTATTATTATTGCTAGGACGTCTATTATTGTTATTATTTGTAGTATTTTCTGGACGACTTGAGGTCGCGCTCGTGTTGTTGTTTTCTTCCATGCCAAACTCCTTGATTTTTGGAGTCTTTAGCTATATTTTAGTTAAAGACTTATAGAGTTGGTGATAATTAGCCGTTGTTGTTTGATGTGGACGAATTGTGGGAGACAAGCTCATTGACTCCAAAGCATTACTAACTTCTGCCTTGTTATATACCTGAGAAAGATTTTTGAGCAAAGTCTTGCGTGGCTGAGCAAAAGCCACACGTAACATATCTTCCATACCTGTATCTGAAGACCGACTCGAGTTCTTAATAATCTTTAAAACCGCCGAATGTATTTTCGGGGGAGGATTAAAGCACTCGGGAGGTACTTCTATAACAATGCCGGCATACCCTACTGTCTGCGTTATGACAGAGAGTGAACCAAAGTTTTTATTGCCAGGTTGAGCAGAGAACTTCTGCGCAACCTCGCGCTGAACCATAACTAGTAAAGATTTGCAATGAGGGTCGGCTAATGCTTTTAAAATAATATTCGTCGCGATATAATAAGGCAAATTTGCCACTAAATCATAATCGCCGTCTAATAAATTAACCTTCCAGTCTTCGAGTACATCGCCGCAGCGAAGCTCAAGTTTACCGGTATTCATCTCTTCTTTAAACTCTTCGTTAAGGAGCTTACACAAATCGGTGTCCACTTCAAAAGCAATAACGCTTTTGACGTTCACTAAATGTTTAGTCAAATCACCTAAGCCAGGCCCAATTTCTGCGATATAATTATCGTTATGGGGCATCGCTTCGACTATTCTTCTTACAACACTTTCATCAATTAAAAAGTTCTGTCCAAACTTCTTCTTAGCTACTACATTATTATTCATAAGTTGAAAGGATAGCTAAAAACTACTTATATTAAGCATTTATTGATTAAGTTTATCGTTTTTGGCTTAAATAGCACTCATGTTTTATAAATTTTTCCAATATTAGTAGTCAGCTGTCACTTTTTAGGGCTTTGCCCTTTTGTTTCATTATTATCCTGTGCAATCACATACTCAACACAATCTTTAGGTTTTTTAATATAAAAATTATTTACACGATAATCATCATTCTCTTCATTATAATATATTGTATGTGCCTCTTTGGACTTATACGAACCATCTTTGTTTTCAAAAACTAAGATAATTTGTTCATTTGTAATAAATTCAAAAGAGAGAAGGGTCTCATTATTTTCCATAATAATCTTATCTGTATTGGGCATATACACCTGATCTGAGCGAAAAAAATCTTTTGGAAAAGAGGCACAGTAATACCTTAGTCCATTACTGTAACGGCTAATAAGCGTACGTAAATTCAACTTAGTATAAAGCTCATACGGCCATACTTCTTTTGTTATTTTAGTACCTGGAAGTCTATTTGCACACGCACTTAATAAGATGATTAACAATAAAGACAATAATAAAGCTTGTCGTTTCATAAGTATAATTATACTCTAAAAATCTTGCATTTCTATATCATCCATTACACTATCAGTAAAAAGGTAGTCACTCTCTTTGGCTATTGTATGACATTTTATACAAGAGTGGATACGGCCTTGATACCAAGCTTCTTTACCTGTTTTATCATAAACCCCATACCACCAATCGCCATGTTCACTGTCATATCCAGCTTCTTTTTTCACCATTATTACTAAACGAACAATATTTTTTCGTTTTTTATCTGCATACAGAGGCTTGAAAAGTTCTGAACCCACGGGAAATTTATTAACACGTTTAAGATAAGCATTCACCCCTAAGTCATTGGCATAAATATCAATATAAGCATTATGTGAAGCCGAATCTAAAACATCTTTATTAAGTCGTGTCTGTTGTTCCCACCCTTCATAACTAATCTCTTCACTCGCTTCATATTCAGTGTCATACTTTTTTGTTGGTGCCGAACTACAGGCAATAAATGTAAGTAAAATCAACAATAACAATAAATAAGTTCTCATTACAGAAGCCTACTCTTTTTTTAATACTAAAGCACTCAAGTATTAAAAGTAGTTATAACTCTTCAGAAATAAATAATAGGTATTTTTTCTCAGAAATAGACTCTCCAAAACCCATCAAAGGGAGATCTTTTCTTTGTTCCTCTTTTGTATATGAAACCAAGATTTCATACATCATCTCTTCATTTGTCAATCTATTTAATTCACTTAAGAATGAAGCCATATTTAAGGCATCTCCTTTTCCAAGAAAAAGATAAAGTTTTTTGTTTTCATTATCCAGTTTATATTGGTTAATATTAGCCTGCCAAGAGGGTATAAACTCCCCTTCTTCATTCTCTTTAAGCCCCATTACAGACAAAGAAAAACTTAACTCATTATTTATTGCTTCACGTACATCATCAATTAAATCTATAATTACTTTCATAAAGCAATTATAGCGGTATAATCTCTTTTATGAATATATTTAATACAAAATTACATGCCTTAAAAGATGGTGCTTATGATGTTAGTTTTAAAAATAGGCGCTACCTTTTAAGAAAAGAGACCCTCTTAGAGGGTAAACTTATTAAACTTTATGCTCAAGAGTTAGGAGGAAATGATTTTATCTCTTTAAACTACTACCCCTTTATCAAAAAAGGTCTGCTTAAACCCTGCGAAATGCCTGTAAAGAAGATAAAAAACTTTATTTTAGAGTTACAAGAGTTTTCTAAAGTATAAAACCTGTTTAAAGGCTCTTGGCTTGGATATCTTCCCCAGTGTAGAGCTCAAAAACACAAGCTTTATACAACTAAAACTTAGAAAATTCACCTCAAGAAAAAGACACAACCGATATTTAAGAGATAATGACTTATAATACGCGTATATATTATTTAGGTTATTCAATGAAATTTCTACTCTCTTTACTTCTTTTTACTCTTATACTCACTGCTGATGAGTACCCTAAGTTTTTTTCAAAACTTGGAACACCTCTATTTAAAGCAGATATAGCCTTTCAAAAGCTCCTGAACTTAGATAACATGAAAAAACCTGCTGCGGATTATCATGAAAAAGTAAAAAAGCTACTTCATCTTGCAAACTTTTTAAAAAAAGATCCTATGCACTTGGAGATGAACCGTAAACGGTACATTAAAGAGTTACGTAATTTACAAAAAGAGCATGATAATGTTATGAAAATTGTGAATGCTGCCTTAGTTAAAAGTATTGATACCGATAATTTCCTCTCTTATTCACATATTATTAATACTAATTTAGACGCACTCAAAAGCAATGAGGTGATTCGTAAACGTATTATGGCTTATTATGTTTCTCACCGTACTCGTGGTGTTCTTGAACCCTTAGAAAGCACTTACGCTTCTATTAAAAAAGACAAAAGACTCTACTCTTATATAAAAAGTCATCTTCCTGCAAGCACAATTATAGAAAAAACATTTAAAATAGGAGGGAGTGTTTACAAGACCTTACTTTCTAAAAATGAAGATGTCGCATTTATCGCCAATGATGAACACTGTTTTAAGGTTCTTGATATTGAAGACCTATCTGCTGTTTCTGAACTTGGCAGTTATCAGTTTCCTAGTAATCGCTCCTCTTTAATTAACATTTCAGTCTCATCTGATTTTAATTATGCGTATTTAAGTGATCTTAAAAATGGGTTTGCCATTATAGATATTTCACAAGAGCATGACCCTATTTTAAAGAGTAATCTTTCTAATATGAGGCCTCTTGCTTCTGTACATACCCAAGATAACACCATTAATTTCATTGCAAGAAAAACAAGTGGTTTAAGTATCATGGATAGTTCAGATGAAGAAGAACCTCGCTTGCTTGCTAATTATAATCATGGGCTTACCCTAAACAATGTAGTCCTAGATGAGAAAAACTTCAAGCTCTTTCTTCTGCATACGAAGGGATTAAGTATTATTGATATCTCTATTATTGGGAATCCACGAAAAATTAAAGAATATGAGATAGAAGGCGGCGCTTATGACCTTGTTTATTCAAGTAAAAAAGATATTTACTTTCTTGCTATAGGAGAGGCAGGCGTGCATGTTCTTGATATCTCAGATGATTAAATTAAACTCCTTTCTAGTTATCGTACACCTACAAGTGCACGACGCCTACTTCTTAATAAAGAGGAGAGCAGTCTTTACATTTCGGCATTAGAAGGAGGGGTGTCAGAAGTAAATATTCTTGATCCCCTTTATCTCAAACATGTTATAACCTATAAAACAAAAAAGAGAGCAAATGCCTATAATGCAGTTTTAAATAGAGCCGAAGACAAACTGTTTATAAGTTATGGAAAAGCAGGTCTTGCCATAGTTACACTAGGAGAAAATTAATGGATTATTTTGCGAAACGTATTATTCCTTGTTTAGACGTAAAAGATGGGCGTGTCGTTAAAGGCGTTAACTTCGTAGGTCTTAAAGATGCGGGTGATCCTGTCGAGGTTGCTAAACGTTATAATGATGAAGGTGCAGACGAGCTAACCTTTTTAGATATTACTGCCTCTTCTGATAATAGAGAAACTATTGTAGATATTGTTGAAAAAGTGGCTAAAGAGGTCTTTATTCCTCTCACCGTAGGTGGGGGCATTCGTAAACTTGAGGACATCTATAAACTCCTTAATGTGGGATGCGATAAGGTAAGTCTTAACTCCGCGGCTATTAAACGCCCTGAGTTTATTAATGAGGGAGCTAAACGTTTTGGTGCCCAATGTATTGTTGTTGCCATTGATGTTAAAAAGACAGGTGAGCACTATAATGTTTATCTAAATGGTGGACGTGTTGATACAGGGATTAATGCTCTTGAGTGGGCAAAAGAGGTTGTAGACAGAGGTGCAGGTGAAATCCTGCTTACCTCTATGGATGCCGATGGGACTAAGTCTGGTTTTGAGATTCCTATTACTAAACAAATTAGTGAACTGGTCAATGTTCCCATCATTGCAAGTGGTGGAGCAGGAACTATGGAACACTTTAAAGAGGTTTTTAATGAGGGTGCAGACGCAGGTCTTGCGGCTTCTATCTTTCACTATAAAGAGATTGATATTATGGATTTAAAACATTATCTTCATAAACAAAATATTCCGGTAAGGTTGTAGAGGTCAAGGGCTAATGAGGGGAGGGAAAAAGAGCTAGAGCTTTTAATATTTTCTTCCTTCTCTCCTCTTTCTCTCAACACCGTGCAAAACATCTCTCTACTAAAATTTATAAAGGATTTTTATATGATTATCTGCGCAGGAAACAGCGAAAATTTTGATTTCGCAACAGCAACAGGGATAGGGCTGATTGAAACCGCTATGAACTTAACACGTCTTTGTCTTTTTGATAAACCCTAATTTTTACTTTTTATTGGAACAGCGGGTTCTTACGGTAATCATAAGATTTTTGATATTGTAGAGTATAAAACAGCCGCTAACATCGAGTTAGCCTTCTTAGAAAAAAAGGCTTATACTCCTTTAGATAACGTTGTTTCTACTAATACAGAAGATAAAAAAGACATTCTTGTTAACTCATCTAACTACATTTCAACAGATGCTCAGCTATGTAAAAGATTCTTAGATATGGGTGTTGAGATTGAAAATATGGAATTCTTTTCTGTACTTAAAATTGCTCAAGAGTTTAATATCCCTGCGGGAGGAGTGTTTTGTATTACTAACCATACAAACGAGAATGCCCATGCAGATTTTCTTAAAAACCATGACAAGGCAAAAGAGCTTCTGAGTGAACATGTTAAATGTCGTATTGCGGAGTTAACAGCATCATGAAGCCTACTATTTTAGACTTCACCAAGGATGAGCTTTCAAAACTTGTTAAACCTGCCTTTAGAGCCAAACAGATTTATGGTTGGATTTATACCTCTTATGCAAAAAGTTTTAATGATATGGCAAACATTCCTAAAACCCTACGTCAAGACTTAGAAGAAAAATACAAGCTTATGCCACTAAGCATTGTTAACAAAGAGCTTTCTGATGATGGTACTATCAAATACCTCTTCTGTCTTCCTGATGGGAAAACAATGGAAGCTGTTTTATTACTTATGAAACCTGAAGAGTTAGGGGATGATGGTGAAGTGACTTCTGAGGCTCGCTATACTGTCTGTGTTTCTACTCAGGTCGGTTGCAAGGTGGGTTGTACCTTTTGTCTTACTGCAAAGGGTGGTTTTACTCGTGACCTTACCGCAGGGGAGATTGTGGCTCAGGTTCTTGCTATTAAAATCGATAATAATATTCCTGCAGCTAAACGTATGAATATTGTCTACATGGGAATGGGTGAACCTCTTGATAACTTAGATAATCTTGCCAAAGCCATTGAAATCTTTAAAGAAGAAGATGGGCTTGCTATTGGAGGGAAACGTCAAACTGTTTCGACCTCAGGCTTAAGTACAAAAATTGATAAACTTGGGCAGATGGATCTGGGTGTTCATATTGCCATTTCGCTTCACGCAGTCGATGATGAGTTAAGATCAGAGCTTATTCCTATGAATAAGGCACATAATATTAACTCTATTATTGAAGCCGTTAAACGTTTTCCTATTGATACCAGAAAACGTGTTATGTTTGAATATCTTGTTATTAAAGATAAGAATGATGATTTAGGCTCGGCTAAGAAGCTCGTTAAGCTCCTTTCTGACATTAAAGCCAAGGTGAACCTCATCTTCTTTAACCCGTACGAGGGAAGCCCTTATGAACGTCCTAGCGTTAAGTCTATGATAGCTTTTCAAGACTATCTTATTACACATGGGCTTTTATGTACCATTCGTCAATCTAAGGGCATTGATATCTCTGCAGCCTGTGGTCAACTTAAAGAGAAAAATAAAGGAGAATATTAATGAGTACTATGGATATATTTCAAGTTGGATTTTTACTGGTGGTTGTTATTGTTGGTGTTGGGGGTATGATTATCGCCTTACGTGAGGATAATAAAGAAAAATAGCCCCGCACTTTTTCTTCTGCCTAAGAAATAAAAGCTATAAGTCTATAAAGTGTGTTTGTCTTCGCCCTCTCTCTTTAGACTTGTACAGTTGTTCATCTGCCGCATTATAAATCATAAACTTTGAAACGCCCTGCCCACAAATTGTACTTGCTACACCAAGAGAGATACTCAGTTGTCCAAAGTCCTCATTAAATTTATGCTCTATATTTAAAGACTCTATTGCTTGATGAATATTCTTGCTTAGGTTATGTAAAAAGGCATCAGGAGTATCATATAGTAAGATGGCAAACTCTTCTCCTCCTAAGCGAAAAAGATAATCATCTGTTCTATGTAACTGTACATCTAATGCTGAAGCGACTTGTTGAAGTGTATCATCACCCTTTTGATGACCATAATTATCATTATATTTTTTAAAATTATCAATATCAATCATAAAAAAACTTAGTCGTTTAGACTCCGAAGAGGCACGGGCATAAAAATGTTCAAAGATAGTATCAAAATGACGTCGGTTATAGATTTGCGTTAAAGAGTCTGTAATAGCAATCTTTTTACGCTCATCAGAGATATGTTTACGAATAAGATGCGCTTGAACCCTAGCAATCAACTCAGGACCTTTAAACGGCTTTGCTATGTAATCTATTGCCCCATTTTCAAAACTACTTTGTAATGTTTCTATTCCTGCATTGGCGGTGACCATAATAATAGGAATATCTTCATACCGCTCAGCAATACGTCTGCAAGCTTCTGTTCCACTAATATTAGGAAGAACATATGAAAGTAAGATAAGGTCTATATCTTCTTTTTTCAGTAAGGCTTGGGCTGAGTTATAACAAGCAATAGGAAAAATATTTTTAAACTTTTTAAGAATAGCCTTGAGTAAGATAGAGCTATTTGCAGAATCATCAATAATAAGAATATTCATTGAATAAAGGTTAATAGTATTTTTCATTGTTTTATTCTAGCAGGTTTTAATTAATGTACAAGACCGACCTAAGTCGGTTTGTATTATTTAATATTTGGAAGAGGGGTTTTGTTTGTTGAAGCAGGAAGCATTGGAAAAATAACTTCTGGTTTTTCACCATCTAAAGAAGTGAAGAACACTTCAATAGAAGCCGCTTCTTTATCTGTAATAGTTTGACCAAGTTGAATACGACCCATCTCTTGAATTGCTTCTTTCATTGTCCAAATTGCACCATTATGAAAATAAGGTCTTGTTTGTGTAATATTTCTTAGTGTTGGTACTTTTACTAGACCATTTTTATCACCTTTAAAATCACCTATATCTGCATATTTATACTTACCTGTAATAGCAAAGGCTTGCATAGAACCACCTAAGGCAATTCCTGTATGACACGTCGCACAACCTTTGTCAATAAAAGTTTTTAGGCCCTCTTTTTGAGCAGAACTTAATGCTTTTTCATCTCCATTAAGAAACTTGTCAAAAGGGGCAGGGGTTACAAGGGTACGCTCAAAATTACCAATTGTTTTAGTAATAGTTGCATAATCAATCTTAACCTTTTTCCCATAAGCCGTCTTAAATTCTGCAACATATTCTGGCATAGAGTTAACAACTTCAACGACATGCTCTCGTGTTGCTGCCATTTCTGGTGGAGCAAGGACAGGACCCTGCGCTTGTTTTTCTAAGTCAGGATCACGTCCATCCCAAAATTGAGAACCCGCAAAAACTGCATTATAAACAGTAGGAGAGTTTAGATGATGAGGGTTAGCTGTCCATTTGTGACCAATTGCAGCAGATAACCCATCTACCCCCGCTGTACCAAGACTGTGACAGCTATTACAGCTTATCAATCCACTCTTAGATAGACGTGGTTCAAAATAGAGTTTTTTACCTAACTCAATTTTTGCTTCTGTCATTGGGTTTCTTTTATCATCAACTAATTTACGTAACTCTTTTGCATCGGCTGGTATCGCTACTAAACCTGCATCTTTAGCTTGTTTCATTAAAGGCGACGCCATTACTATACTTGCTACTAATGTACTTAATACTACTGTTTTTACCATTTTAATTTCTCCATCTTCTTTCTATTATTTGTACTATATCGAATTCTTATTACTTAAGTGTTAATCATTTCTTAGAATTTAGACGTGATTGATACTCTTGAGGGTGTTTACATACAGGGCAAACCTTTAAGGCTTTTTTTCCTCTATGCACATGCCCACAAACCTCACATATCCACTCTTCTTCCTCATCACTTTCAAACTCAGCATCTGATTCTAGTCTTTCTAAAAGCATCTTAAACATGTTTTCATGTTCAACTTCAATCTTACCGATACCCGTAAAAAGTCTTTGTGCTTCTGCATAACCTTCATCTTTTGCAACCTGTGCAAAATCAGGATACATCGTAATATTTTCATACGACTCACCTGCCATAGCGTCTCTAAGGTTTTGCGCAGTATCTCCAAAATTATTTTCACTCTGACTTGCCATTCTATTATGTAAAGACAACTCTAACTTAGCATGAGTTTTTTCATTATTAGCAGCACGCTGAAAATGTTCTGCAATATCTCTGTAACCCTCTTTTTGAGCTACTTTTGTAAAATACTCATACTTATTTCTAGCCTGAGACTCGCCTGCAAAGGCTTTAAGTAAGTTCACCATAGTTAAATTGTCTGTAATCATTTCCATAGCCTGCCCACAGCAGTGAAGTTCACCACCACCAACATTAGACACTTCAACAACATTTCCACACTTATTACATCTATACGATTCATACTGTCTCATCACATTTCCTTTTTCTTATTTGAATAATTATACTCTTATAAAATGTATAAATTATCAAATAAATAAATTTTTCATTTCCAAAGCTAAATCAATGACTTTGCTACAAGTTTCTAAAGGATAATTTTTTTCCTTTAGAAAATGATAACATTTTTATTCTTAAAGGATAATTATTATCCTTTAGTAATTTTATTCTATAGAGTTTTTATTTAAAGTCTTGGTTATAATTGCAGTATGAATTATGAAGCATTATTACACGAACACACCTTAAAAGCTACGCCTCAACGCTTAGGGATATTATCATTAATGCATACCAATGGGCATATCAGTATTGATGAGCTTTTTGAACAGATCAAGAAACAATTTCACTCTATCTCTTTAGCGACCTTATATAAAAACATTAATGCGATGTCGGAAACAGCTCTTATTACAGAAGTAAAGATTCCAAATATGAAATCCAAATACGAGATTGCAAAAGAGAGACATGCCCACCTCTTATGTGACAAGTGTGGAGAGTTTAAAGACATTAGTTTAGATATTGATAAATTAATACGTCTAACCGAAGCAAAGAGTAAGTATAAATTAAATGATACAAGTTTGATTTTTTCTGGATTATGCGAGAAATGTAAATAAAGTAGAAACAGCCAACACACCAGGGAGGCTGTTTATGATGAAATGATACCACAAATATCTTAAGCGCCTTAACTAACTTAACATCCCTCATCTTTTTATAAGTTTTCTTACTTAATAAATTTTTTATCATATAAAAAATAACAAAATCTGTTCAAACTGTGTAATATTCACACGTTGTTCTAAAGTGTGAACAACTTAATGATTTTTTTCACTTAAATTGAGTTTAATCGCCTTAATCTATTCTAAATATTTCTTTATTTTTTCCTGAAATTTAAAAATTTATCTTTCTTTGTTTTAGAAGTAAATCTTCTATAAATCCCATAAAATGGGGCTTTAGTGAAACTTAATTTTTATTAAATCCCTATTTTATGGGCTTATAAGAAGAAGACACATCTCCTACTTATCTCTTATTCACATAATTTTAAAATTTTCTCATTTTTGTGTGATTAATTAAAGGAATTCTTCTTATTTAACTCTGCTTGTAATAAATCCGTGTCCTTTTAGTATCTGATTAGTAATAAATGAAAACTAAACTTTTACAACATTAGATCTCTTATAAAACTTCTTAGTATGTACTAAAAAACTTTATAAGAAGTCTATTAATAAAAGGATTCACTTATGGTTCATGTTGAAAATATGGTTAAAAACTCTTATCCTCAGGTTTACAATAAAATACCATCAATTGCTATCAAACCTGCTATCTCATTTTTAAAAAAACTTTTTCATGAAAAAGAGGTCAATAGTTTCTTAAATGATAATGCAAGGCTATCTGGTATAGATTTTATTGAAGCTATCTTAGAATATCTTAATATCTCTTACAAACTTAATCATAAAGAGCTTGAAAATATTCCTGCTATTGGTAAGGTTATTGTTGTTGCTAACCATCCCCTTGGAGCAGCTGACTCATTAACCCTAGTAAAGATGTTAAGTGATGCCCGTCAAGGAGGTGGTATAAAAATTGTAGCTAATCAGATGCTTTCTCACATTCCTCAACTTTCTCCTTTACTTATTCCTGTAGATAATGTTCATGGCAAGTTATCACGTAACTCTTTAAAAGCTATAGATGAAGCCTTAGAGAATGAAGAGCTTGTTGTTTTCTTTCCTGCAGGTGAAGTCTCTCGTGCTTCTTTAAAGGGGATTAAAGACTCTTATTGGAAAAGTGGTTTTATTAAGATAGCCCTACGTACATCTACTGCTATTTTACCTGTACATATTCAAGCACGTAACTCCTCTCTTTTTTATACGCTCTCTTTTGTTTACAAACCCATGAGTACTTTTTTATTAGGGCACGAACTGATGCGTTCACGAAAAAAGCCTCCTTTAGAATTTAAAGTTGGTGAACTTATTCCCGTAACTTCTTTTAATAGTAAATTACTAAAGCCTAAACAGTATGCCCGCCTGTTTAGAAAACATCTTTATAAACTTGCAAAAGGAAAAAGTGGTCTCTTAGCTACAGAACAATCTATCTGCCATCCCGTTCAACGCTCAACATTAAGAACAGAACTTAAAGAGAGTGAACTTCTTGGTTCAACAACAGATGGGAAAGAGATTTATCTTGTTGACCCCGAAGAGTCTCCTACTATTTTAAAAGAGATAGGACGTCTGAGAGAATATACCTTTAGAAAGGTAGGTGAAGGTACAGGAACGCGTCGTGATTTAGATAAGTATGATGAGTACTACTCCCATCTTGTTTTATGGGATGATGATGCGCTTGAAATTGCAGGGGCATATCGTATTGGTGAGTGTTCTTGGATAATGGCTTTTTTAGGAAAAGAGGGCTTGTATATGAATGAGTTATGTCATATAAATGATCGCCTTGATGCTACGTTAGAAAACGCTATAGAACTGGGTAGAAGTTTTGTACAACCAAAGTATTGGGGTTCTCGTGCCTTAGACTATCTTTGGCAAGGCATAGGGGCTTATCTTGTCCATAACCCTAATATTAAATATATGTATGGTCCGGTCTCTATTAGCAACACCTATCCAAAGGTAGCCAAGGATGCCTTGGTCTATTTCTATAGCCACTATTTTAAACCTGAAGATAAGTTTTTTAAGGCACATCGCCCTTATGTTCTTTCTCGTAATACTAAGGCTGAGTTTGCCAAAATTTTTGAAGGGCAGGAATATACGGAAGCCTTTAGAACGTTAAAGTCTTATCTTAAAGGATTAGAAGTTTCTATACCTACCTTGTATAAACAGTATGGTGATGTTTGTGAAGAAGGAGGCGTACTGTTTTCAGACTTTGGAGTTGACCCTGAATTTAATCACTCTATTGATGGTTACCTTTTAGTTGAACTCGATAAACTAAAAGAAGAAAAAAGAAAAAGATACCTCAAATGAGAAACATCCAGTAGGATATTTTCATTGAGTAAAATAACATTAATAAAAAGACGAAACCTACTCTTCTATTCTAAGTTCAGAAAAAGCTTCTTCGACAAAGTCTACCTTAGAACGAATACAAAACTTAGATTCATGTTCAAAACATAACTCATTTGCATGAAGCAGTAATCGCTTCGCTCCACTCATTTTGATTCTCTCTTGTGGGCTAAGTTCTTTATCTAAGAATCTAAGTACATCTTTTTCTTCTTGCCCATAAATCGGGTCTCCAACAATAGGATGTTTCACGTGAAACAAATGCACCCTTATCTGATGCTGTCTTCCTGTTAGTGGATAACACTCAACCAAACTCATATCAAGCTCAGGATAATAACACAGACGTTTGAAACCCGTTTGGGAGACCTTGCCCTCTTCATGCACCTTAACAACCATCCTAACAACCGTAGACTCGTCTTCTTTACGTAAAAGCGGGACATCAACCTCTAAGGTCTTAGGAAACTCTCCATGGACTAACGCCAAATAAGACTTCTTAATCTCTCGGTTCTCGAATAACATTTTAAGTGTACGTTCGGACTCTTTATGCTTTGATATTAATAACAGACCTGAAGTCTCTTGGTCAATTCTATGTGTGATATTGGAATTTCTACCATAAGCAGCATGGGCTTCATCAATCATTGAATACTGAGTATTTCTATTTTGGGGATGAACAAGTACACCCGAGGGTTTATCATATATTGCAAAATCAGGTGTTTCAAATACGGGTTTTAAACCACGGCTAATTCCCTCAAAACATATAAAAGATATCCTACCCTCAAAATAACCCGCCGTATGTTTCATCACTTCACCATTCACCTGAAGCCGACCACGAGAGATTAACCTTTGTGCCTCTTTTTGAGTATACCCCATCTCTTTCATTAAAAATAGAAATGCCTTTGTTTTCTCTTTGACTTCAAACTCTTTAACTACAAATGGCATTTTTATTCCTGATGATTTAATGGCTGTGATTTTAGCAAAAATTTACTTAGTTTACGTTGGAACTGGGTGTTGAGTTGAAGGGGGACACAGCATAACTTTGACTTCCTACGCTACGCTAGGACAGTAAAACTTATGTTATGTCCCCGT